>DASYGQ010000153.1:0-7919 GCA_035999585.1 Bacteroidia bacterium
TTTTTATCTGTTGAGCCGTGTGCTTACGCAGCTCAGAGTCATTTTATGATTTGGACTGAAATGCATATGCATCCAGCTTCATTTGTTTGATCATGCTTACGAGTCCGTTTGCTCTCGTTGGGCTCAGGTGTTCTTTCAGCCCTGTCTGGTTGATGAAATCCAGCTTGGCGTGAATGATCTCATCGGGTGTATGCCCCGACAAAACCCGCACCATCAGTCCGACAATACCTTTTGTAATAATGGCATCGCTGTCGGCCCTGAATACCACTTTCCCATCTTTCAACTCCGAATGAAGCCATACCTTGCTTTGACAGCCTTTGATGAGGCGATCATCGGTTTTGTACTCCGGCTCAATCAGTGGAAGCGATTTGCCCAGGTCAATAAGGTGTTCGTATTTCCCTTCCCAGTCGTCGCCAAATAAAGCGAACTCTTCCACAATTTCATTTTCTGTTTCTGCAATACTCATGCTATGGTGCACAGGCTCGCCTGTTATTTTAACATTTGAATAGCTTTCATGACTCCCGCAGCCAGCTTGTCGGCTTCTTCTTTTGTATTGTAAAAGGAAAACGAAGCTCGGATCGTGCCGGGTACGCAATAAAATTCCATGAGCGGTTGTGTACAATGATGACCTGTGCGAACGGCTATCCCTTGCTGATCCAGCAATGTGCCGATATCCATCGGATGAATGCCGTTCACAACAAAAGAAAGGACAGCGGCCTTTTCTTTGGCAGTTCCGATGATACGCAGGCCTGGTATCGCCGAAAGTTTTGTTGTGGCATACTCCAGCAGTTCATGTTCATAGGCAGCTATTGATTCCAGTCCGATACCATTCAGGTAATCGAAAGCTGCAGCGAGACCGATACCTCCGGCAATGTGGGGTGTACCGGCTTCAAATTTTAAAGGGAGATCGGCGTAAACCGTTTTTTCAAAGGAAACGGTTTTGATCGTACCGCCGCCAACCTGGTAGGGAGGCATTGGATTCAACCATTTTTCCTTACCATATAAAATTCCTGTTCCTGTAGGTCCATAGACTTTATGGCCGCTGAAGCAATAAAAATCAGCATCGAGATCCTGAACATCCACAGCAATGTGAGGAATGGCTTGTGCTCCGTCTATCAGTACCGGAACCCCTTTACTGTGAGCGAAGGCAGTCAGTTCTTTTGCAGGATTAATGGTTCCAAGCGTATTGGAAATGTGAGTGAAGGCAAACAGTTTGGTTCGGGAAGTAAAAAGCTTTTCTACTTCACCAGAGACGAGCTCACCCTGTTGGTTGACCGGCACCACTTTCAAGACAGCCCCCCTTTCCTCGCACATCATTTGCCAGGGAAGGATATTGCTATGGTGCTCCATGCCGGTTATCAGAATTTCATCGCCGGCCTGAATGTATTTCTTTCCGAATGAGGAAGCCACCAGAGAGATTGAATCGGTTGTGCCTTTGGTGAAAATGATTTCATGTGCATGCGCAGCATTCAAATGGCGGCGTATCGTTTCTCTGGCTTGTTCGTAAGCCACAGTAATTTCCTGGCTGAGTGTATGTATGCCCCGGTGGATATTGCTGTTCTGAAAACTGTAATAATGATTTATGGCATCAATGACCGACTGAGGCTTTTGCGCTGTTGCTCCATTGTCGAGATAAACAAGAGCTTTGCCATGCACTGTCCTGGAAAGGATCGGAAAATCTTTTCTGGTATAGGCAAGATCGCTATTGGTGTCGGTTTTAAGAGCAGTTTTCATATTATTTGGTCAATCGTTCTTCGATCAGGCTTTCAACATGAAGGCGCAGCGCATCAATGCGAATAGTATTGATCACATCTTTTGCAAAGGCGATCAGGAGCAGGGCTCTGGCGCTTTCGGTGCCAATGCCACGGGCCCGGAGATAGAAAAGAGCATTCTCATCGATCTGGCCGGTGGAAGAGCCGTGGGAGCATTTCACATCATCCGCATAGATCTCGAGCTGAGGCTTTGTATTGATGCTGGCGCCATCGCTGAGCAGCATATTCTTGGAACTCTGATAGGCATTTGTTTTTTGCGCATCAGGCCGAACAAATATTTTTCCGTTAAAAACTCCGCTTGATTTGCCGTCCAGAATTCCCCTGTACAACTGATTGCTTTCGCAATTCGGTTTGCGGTGATCAACAAGCGTGTGGTTGTCGGTATGCTGGTTGCCTTTCAGGATAAAGAGACCGTTCAGGTGTGTTTCGCAATATTGTGCATCCGGAACGATGTTGAGGTTGTTGCGAACCCAATCGCCGCTTAAGGTAACGGTATGTGTATCGAAATGTGATTTTGCGCCCTGGATAACCTGAGTTGTGCTGAGTAAATTCAGTTTTTCGCAGCGATCCTGAATTTTATAAAACAATACTCTTGCCTGTTCTTCCACTACAATTTCAGAAAGAGAATTGGTAAACACTGCTTCGCCGGAACCGGTGGAAGCAAACATCTCGATTATTTCAGCGGAGGCATTCCGGCCTGCATGGATAAGGATTCGTGGGCTGATCAGGGAAGGTGCAGAGACATCGGTGATGTTCAGGATCAGGATCGGTTTGTCGAGCACCATCTGATCGGGTATGGTGATGAACAATACATCCCGAAAGGCAGCGGTATTCAATGCAATGAAAGGATCTGATGCGGGCAATGCGTATTTGCCAAAATGTTCAGTGAACAAAGCGGAGGGTTTCGAAACCAGGCTTTTCAGGTTCTGAACCTGAAACGATTGTTTTTTACCGGCTGATAGCTGGTCTTCCTGAAGCTCACCGTTTATCAAAGTGATCAGGTTTGCATCGAGACCGGGGATCCCCAGTTTCTCAAGCTCCTGATTGTTTTTCTTAGTATCGGTAACTCCGCCGATGGTCAGCTCTGTTTTAAAAAGAGAAGCGACCGGAGAATATTTATATTCTTCGTTTTTACGGTGTGGAAGTCCTTCTTGCCTGGAGAATTCAGCGAGGGCCAGTTTCTGAAGGTCTTGAATGTGCGCAGTGACAGGAGTATTGTTTTTATTCTGTTCAATGGCAGAGACAAGGAAATCGGAAACATTCATTTTTTCTAACGTATTGCTCATGTCGGTGGTAAGCTAAATGGTATGCAGCCTGATCAGGCTCCTATTGATTCACCCAGTTCTTTCTTTATCCAGTCATATCCTTTTTCTTCGAGTTCCAGAGCCAGTTCTTTTGGACCGGATTTCACGATCTGACCGTTGTACATCACATGCACAAAGTCCGGAACGATGTAATCGAGCAGACGCTGGTAGTGTGTGATCACGAGGAAAGAGCGTTTCTTGTCGCGCAGCTTGTTCACCCCTGCTGCTACAATGCGGAGGGCGTCGATATCGAGACCGCTGTCGGTTTCATCGAGGATAGCAAGCGACGGCTCAAGCATCGCCATCTGGAAGATCTCGTTGCGTTTCTTCTCTCCGCCGGAGAAACCTTCATTCACGCTCCGGCCTGTTAGTGAACCCTGCAATTCAACCAGTGCCTGTTTCTCCTTCACCAGCTTCAGGAAGTCCTTTGCTTCGAGGGGAGGAAGTCCCCGGTACTGACGTATTTCGGCCAAAGCCGTCTTCAGAAAATTAATATTGCTTACACCTGGGATTTCAACAGGGTATTGAAAAGCAAGGAACAGTCCTTCCCTGGCGCGATCCTCGGGAGAGAGATCCCAGAGGTTTTTCCCATTGAAGGTGGCTTCGCCTTCGGTGATGGCATAATCAGCACGGCCTGCCAGGACATTGGCCAGTGTGCTTTTGCCGGAGCCGTTGGGGCCCATGATGGCATGCACTTCCCCGGGTTTGATTTCGAGGTTGAATCCTTTCAGGATTTCTTTGTCTTCAATTCCGGCTCTCAGATTTTTGATGCTTAACATAAAGATTCTGTTGTTTTGAATTATAAAGGCTTTCCCATGAAAGCGGTATGTTTATTTATTATCCGACTGATCCTTCCAGACTGACGGCAAGCAGCTTTTGGGCTTCCACTGCAAATTCCATAGGCAATTGGTTCAGCACTTCCTTGCAATAGCCGTTCACAATGAGAGCAACCGCTTTTTCGGTTTCAATGCCGCGCTGATTGCAATAGAAGATCTGGTCTTCACCGATTTTGGATGTTGTGGCTTCGTGTTCGACAATGGCCGACTTGTCCTTGATCTCGATATACGGAAAGGTATGTGCCCCGCATTTGTCGCCCATCAGCAAGGAGTCACACTGTGAGTGGTTGCGGGCATTGGTGGCACCTTTTGCGATGCGCACGAGGCCACGGTAACTATTGTTGCTGAAGCCGGCGGAGATTCCTTTTGACACGATTGTGCTTCGGGTGTTTTTTCCGAGGTGTATCATTTTGGTTCCTGTATCGGCCTGCTGTTTGTTGTTGGTCACAGCCACCGAATAGAATTCACCGGTTGAATTATTGCCTTTGAGAATGACCGAAGGGTATTTCCAGGTGATGGCTGATCCGGTTTCCACCTGTGTCCATGATATTTTGGAATGATCGCCGAGACAAATACCGCGTTTGGTTACGAAGTTGTAAATGCCACCTTTCCCTTGCTTGTCGCCGGGGTACCAGTTCTGGACGGTTGAATATTTCACTTCTGCATTTTTATGCGCAATGATTTCCACCACAGCCGCATGCAATTGGTTTTCATCACGCATCGGTGCAGTGCAGCCTTCGAGGTAGCTGACGTAAGATCCTTCGTCGGCCACAATCAGGGTACGCTCAAACTGACCGGTTCCCAGTGTGTTGATTCGGAAATAGGTGCTGAGTTCCATCGGGCAGCGAACGCCTTTTGGGATGTAGCAGAAAGAGCCATCGCTGAATACAGCTGCATTGAGGGCTGCGTAATAGTTATCTGTATAGGGAACAACAGATCCCATGTATTGTTTGATCAGTTCAGGATGTTCCTGAACGGCTTCGCTGAAGGAACAGAAGATGATTCCTTTTTCGGCGAGTGTTTCCTTGAAAGTGGTTTTTACGGAAACGCTGTCGATTACCGCATCCACGGCAATGTTGGATTGAACACCGCTCAGTCGTTTTTGTTCTTCCAGCGAGATGCCGAGCTTTTCGAAGGTGCGCAACAGTTCCGGATCCACTTCGTCGAGGCTTTTGAGTTCTTTGTTCTTTTTTGGAGCGGCATAGTAAATGATGTCCTGGAAATCGATGCGGGGATAGGAGATGTGTGGCCAGTGGCGCGGCTCTTCCATGCCAAGCCAGTGCTTGTAAGCTTTGAGGCGTGATTCAAGCATCCAGGACGGTTCATTCTTTTTGGCAGATATGAAACGAACGATGTCTTCGCTCAGTCCTTTCGGAGCAGTGTCGGTAGCAATGTCGGAACTGAATCCGTATTTGTATTCACTGCCGGTTATCTCTTCTAATATGTTATTCTCTTTGGCCATTGGTATGCAGCTTTAACAAATGCATGATTGAATAGATAAGTGTACGTTGTTCAAACGGAAAAACTTTCGCCGCATCCACAGGTGCGCGAAGCATTGGGATTATTGAAAACAAATCCTTTGCCGTTCAGTCCGCCGGAATAATCCAGCTCGGTACCAACGAGGTACAGAAAACTTTTCTTGTCGACCACGACTTTGATGCCTTTGTCCTCAAAAACCTGATCACCATCCTTCATCTGGTTGTCGAATTCCAGTTTATAGGATAGACCCGAACATCCTCCACCTTCCACACCTACACGAATGAATGAATCCACCGGTTTGTGTTCATCCCGGATGAGCTCTATTGCCCGTTGTTTTGCATTTTCTGAAACGGTTATCATGATATATAGTTTTGATTGTCAGTAATTTGTACGAGATACCTTATTTAGATTTAGTCTAAGTACAGTGCAAAATTACCTAAAAAAAGGTATTTTGACAAATAATACTTGTTTGAAGGAGAAGGATGAGAAATGAAAATTTCTGAGTAACCGGATTGTGTTTCTATCTGCATTAATGGATTAAATACCATATTGTTTTTTATTGTTTTATAGTATGTATGGGTATTCTAAGTACCTTTGTTTGATGTGTTTCCCAATGCAAGAACATCGTACAAACCGGTGTTCTTTTGTTCTGTGCCTTTTTATAGGTCTGCTCAGTATTTTGGCCGGACAGTTGGCCTGTGCTCAGGGTTGTAACCGTTTGTGTAATACTGATTTTGAAAACCCTCAGTTTGGTGGCTGGCGAATGACCAAGAACACTGCTTTTCCCTGCTGGAGAACCACCGCATCAGACAGTTCCATTGAAGTATGGTGGAGTGGGTTTAATGGTGTGCCCGCTTATTCAGGTAACCAGTTTATTGAGTTGAATGCCTATCAGGTTGCGAGCATGTACCAGAATTTCAATGTCCCGGCCGGCAGCACGATAAGCATTGGTTTTGCTCATCGGGGAAGAGCAGGTATCGATAGTATGAGTGTATCTGTTGGGCCTGTCGGTGGCCCCTATATCAACCTGGGTACTTTTGGAGACGGAAATTCAGCATGGTCTTACCGGACGCTTGCCTATACGATCCCAACCGGTCTCGGCACTAATTACAGCCTTCGTTTTAACTCCGTGTATTCAACAGGCAACAACCAGTCTATCGGTAATTTTCTGGATGATATCTCTGTTAATCTTCCCGGGGTTAATACCGTCAGCCTTACTTCATCCGCAGGTCCGTGTGGAAATCCGGCAACCGGAAGTGCGACAGCAACTGTTTCCGGCGGAACACCTCCGTATTCCTATTCCTGGAGCCCGTCGGGTGGTACTTCCGCCACTGCGAACAATCTTGGCGGAGGCACTTATGTGGTACATGTGACCGATGCCAGTGGATGCATCACTAAGGATTCCGTCAAAGTAATCTCTCCCCCTGTCATAACCCTGAACCTGACAGCCAGTAACACCACCTGCTCCCAACCTCTGGGTTCAGCTACTGCGGCTGTAACGGGAGGGACAGGCAGTTATACGTATAGCTGGAGTCCGAGTGGCGGCAATACTTCAAGCGCTACAGGCCTGGCCGCAGGTACCTATACTATGAGCATTACCGATGCAAACGGGTGCACGAAAAAAGATTCGGTGAAAATTAATCCTCCTTCTTCAATCAGCGTTTCTTTGACATCTGTTAACGGTAATTGTTCGCAGTCGGGCGGCTCAGCCACTGCCCATGCATCCGGAGGCACAGGCGGTTACACCTATAGCTGGAGTCCGGCTGGAGGTAATGCATCCACCGCAACAGGTCTGACTTCAGGGACATATACGGTACATATTACGGATGCCGGCGGCTGTTCGGTTCTTGATACAGTGAAAATTGTTCAGCTCCCGCCTATTACTGTTTCTGTAGCATCCACGAACGGAACCTGCATGCAGCCTGGTGGAACAGCAACAGCCAGTGCGACTGGTGGCAGCGGTAGTTATACCTACAACTGGGTCCCTTCAGGAGGTAATTCAGCTACTGCCAGTGGTCTGTCGGCGGGAACATACACCATCAAAATTACCGATTCAAATGGATGCGTAAGCAAAGATTCGGTCAGCATTACTCAAGCTCCGGTGCTTTCACTTTTACTCAGCTCAAGCAATATTACATGTATACAGCCGCAAGGAACCGCAACAGCCAGCGTTACGGGTGGTACCGGAAGCTATACGTATAGCTGGAGTCCTGCAGGAGGAAATGCCGCCACAGCTTCAGGTTTACCGGCCGGCACTTATACAATTACCATTACAGATGCCGGAGGATGTTCAAGAAAAGATTCTGTTAAGTTCACTCAGCCTCCTCTGATTTCTGTTTTCATGACCTCGAACAACGGAACCTGTCTGCAACCCGGTGGTAGCGCCACTGTGCATGTAACGGGCGGTACCGGAAACTATACATACAGCTGGAGTCCCGGAGGAGGTACTTCACCTACTGTTAGCGGTTTGCCTGCCGGAAATTATACAGTAAACATAACTGATGCGGGCGGCTGCACAGCAATAGATT
>DASYGQ010000283.1:0-4390 GCA_035999585.1 Bacteroidia bacterium
CGGAGAAAATAAAGAGGCCGAATGTACCCCCCAATATCCTCCAGGGATGTTTCAGTACACTTGTGAGCAAGTGTTCATACCGGTTGATAAATGCCGGCCACACCTTTATCTGAAACTTGTGAATGATTTTAAGAAGCACAAAATGATTCAGTAAGTTCAGCAGGATCAGGAGTACCATGAAATTACCAAGACCTTTGCTTTTTCCAATATAGAAAAGAAGAGCCAGAGCAGCGAATACAATTGTGGATATTTTCATCCCCTTGCTGAACACCGGCTTGCGATCTCTCTCTTCTTCGCTGTGTGGTTTCATAAAAGCCACTGCAAAAACCGGGCTGATGATATAGGCAACAAAAAGAGAAGCCATCAATGTAATGATGAGTGTGATGGGAAGGAAGAACATGAACTCCCCAATCACTCCTTTCCAGAACGCAAGCGGGATAAAGGGAGCGAGCGTGGTCAGCGTACCGGCGAGCACGGGCAGGAAAACTTCGCCTGCCGCCATTTTGGCTGCTTCCACAATACTTCGCTTTCCGTTGCCGAAAATACGGTGTGTGTTCTCGATCACAACAATGGCATCGTCAACCACAATCCCAAGAGCCAGCAGAAAGGAAAAGAGAACGATCATATTCATGGTGAAGCCAATGCTTGGCATAATCAGAAAGGCGATGAACATACTCAGGGGAACCGACATGGCCACAAAAATGGCATTCGTTGCGCCCATGAAGAACATCAGGATAATGGTAACCAGGATAAAGCCGATAATAATTGTATTGATGAGATCATGCAGTGTCAGCCTCGTCTGGAAGCTCTGATCCCCGGTTGTGACAATATTCAGGTCCTTTGGCAATGTCTTGCGCATGTCTGTCAGGATATCCTGAATTTTGTCAGTCGCCTCAATCAGGTTTGCGCCTGAACGTTTCACAATGCTCAGGGTGATTACATTTTTTCCGCCCAGGCGTGCATAGCTTTCCTGCTCTTTGAACGTGTCTTTGATGTCCGCAATGTCTTTCAGGAAAATGGGAGAGCCATTGGGAGACTTGATAATCATATTACGGATCTCATCCACATCCTTGAACTCTTTTTTGATGTTAAGTGTTCTGCGAAGGCCTTCCATTTTTACGTCACCTCCGGAAATGGTCAGGTTTTCATTGCCAACAGCCATCTTAATGTCATACATGGAAATCTGTGCAGCCTGCATCTTATACATGTCCACATTGATCTGAATCTCCCGATCAAGTGCTCCGATGATGTCAGCACGGGTAATCTCTTTAAGGGATTCAATGCGGTCTTTGATCTGGTCGGCATAGTTCTTCAGTTTGTTCAGATCAAAGTCGCCGGAGATGTTAACATACAAAATCGGTAACTGCGAAAGATCCACATCCTGTACAGAAGGATCCTGTGGAAGATCCTTCGGAAGATCTTGTTTGGCCTTGTCAATTTCGTCTTTGATTTTTTGCTTTGCCAGGTCAACTTTCACGTCGGTGTTGAACTCCACCGTGATCACGGAATAATTCTGGTAAGAGTTGCTGGTGATTTTTTTTACCCCTTCAATCGATTTCACCTTTTTCTCAATGGGCTTTGTAACCAGATTCTCCATATTGGCAGGAGAGGTGCCGGGATAGACAGTGGAGATGAAAATTTTCGGAATCTTGATTTCCGGGAAGCTTTCTTTCGGAATGCTGTTGTAAGACAGGATTCCGGCAAGAGTAATGATAATCGTGAGCACAAAGATGCTGGTCTTATTATCGATCGACCAGCTGCTTGGCTTAAATTCTTTTTTCAGGTCCTTCATAAACGAAGTTTGTATTAAATGTATTTACAGATATCCAGAGGGCCGGATCAGTATTTGATTTCTTCTCCTTCATTGAGGTCCTGGAACCCTTTCAGAATGATTTTATCTCCTTCTTTCAATCCATCCAGGATTTCTGCGGAGCCGTTATAGGAATGGCCAACCTTGACCTTCACTTTTTTAGCTTTTCCATTGTCGGCCACAATGACAAAATCACCTTCCTGAGCATGCTGAATGGTGTTAACCGGAACAACAAATGCTTTCGGGTTGACGTAGTCAACTATTTTAAGCACGGCAATCATGTTTGGGTGATAATCTTTGTTTTTGTCGAGGTTGGTCTGAACGGTAAAAGTGCGGTTCAGGGGATTGATAACTTTGGCTGCGAAATCAATTTTGGCCTGAAGTGTATCGCCCATATCCGGAAAGATAATGGTGACGGCATCACCTTTTTTGATTTTTCCCGCAAAAGCTTCCGATACTTCGCCTTTAACTTTCAGGTTGTCGAAGTTAACAACACGGATGGCCTGCATGCCCGGTGCGGCCATCTGGCCAAGACGTATATCCACCGCATCCACGGTTCCGTTGATGGGTGATTTAATACGGGACAGCTCAAGCTGCTGCTGCAGAGAAGCCATTTTACGTTCCAGGCTTTCTTTTTGATTTTTTGCGCTCAGGTACTGTACCTCGGTTCCAATTTTCTGATCCCAAAGGTTCTTTTGTTTTTCGTACATGGTATTTGCCAGATCCATAGAATTCTGGAGTTCGGCAATTCCCTGAACAATAACTTTATTATCAAGCTCAGCCAGCAGCTGGCCCTGACTCACTTCATCACCTACTTTTACATTGATCTTTGTGACGGCTCCTGCCATCTGAGGGCTCAATGAAATATTGTCATCGGCATCTATGCGCCCCTGGAGTTCCACATATTTGCGGAAAGTTCCCAGTGTTATAGGTGCAACAGATACATTTTTGATCTTATCCCTGGCTGAAGTATCGCTTTTTGCGAGCGTTGTTTCAATGGCCGCGATTTTAGTGTTCAGTTCGTCGCGTTGTTTTTTAAGATCATCGCGCTGTTTTTCAAGAGCAAGGATTTCCGGTTTTTTATCTGCACCTGGGTGGCAAGCGGCAAGCAGGATAACGAAGAATGCGGGCAAGAGGAATCGGGTCGTTTTCATAGTTTGTTCTTTATCGTATAGTCAGTTTCAAAATCATTTATAGAGTGAGCCGTTTGCTTTATCAAAGTCAACTTTCGCATTCAGTGCGTCATAAAGAGCACTATAATAATTGGTCTGTGATTCTTTGAGGGATGTTTCAGCGGTCATGACTTCCAGGTTAGAGCCAATCCCCTGTTCATATTTCTTTTTTGCCACATTGTAAATTTCAGTAGCCAGATCAATGTTTTTCTTTTGAATCCCTAATGTATTGGAAGCATTGATCAGGCCCGTTTTTGCATTGACATATTCGAGATCAAGGCCTTGCTGCAAAGCTTTCATATCATTCTCCGTTTTCATGATATTCAGTTTGCTTTGCTGAACGCGGTAGTGCTTCTGACCGCCATCAAAAATGGGAAGGGTGAGTTTCATGCCTACCAGAGACATGGGATACCAGGTTTTGCCCGGGTCGAAAATATCAAATTGTGTGCGCAGTGCTGACTCGCTTCCGGATGCATAAAGCACCAGGTTTGGTAAATATCCGAAACGGTTTTTCTTCAGATCCAGATGGTTCATCCTTTGCTGGGTTTGCAGGATCGAGAATTCGATGCGGCTTGTTGGGTCAAATTTGTCGGAAGCAGTAGCGTCGGGGGAAAAATTAATATCGCTCAGCGTTCCGCTGAGTGTAAGCTTTGCTTTCTGATCCATGCCCATCTGGTATTTCAGGAAATTATAGCTGAGGTCTGAGAAACGCTGAAGTTTGTCCCTCTCTGTACTGACGTTGTTCAGGTTAACGGTGATTCGGTCGAGATCGATTTTTTCTACAAAGCCGTTGTCATAGAGAGCTTTGGTGTCGGACTGTAGTTTCTTAAGCCGGTCGAGATTCGCATCCATGAGTTTCATCCGGTCTTCCGAGATCAGTACATTATAATAAGCTTTTGTCACGGCGGATGTCACCTCAATCCGGGTTCGGACGGAGGCTTTGTCAGCAATTTCCAGGAAACTCTTCATTGCTTTAACGGCAAGAAAAAAGGTGCCGTCGAATACAAGCTGTGAAGCATCCACGCCAGCCGTGGCGTTGTATTGTGTTCCGAATTTAACACCAATAAAGGTGCCTGGCTTACCACCGAAAAACTCAGCCGGGATAAGCGAAGTCGGAATTTCCAGAAAATCCTTCACATCAAAACTGGCATTGATCTGCGGCAGGCCTAAAGCCAGAACTTCTTTTCGTTTTGCCTCGGCAATTTGCTTATCAATATCTGCATTCTGAACACTGACGGCATTTTTAAGGGCATAATCAACGGCCTGTTTCAGAGACATGGTGTAGGCGCTGCTGTCTGTGTTTTGTGCAGAAGCCTGCAAAAGGAAAACTCCGGAAAACAATGCAATGACTAATTTTTTCATACGGTTCTGATAAAAAATATAAAGGTTCGGTCTATTCTTCTTCTAT
>DASYGQ010000302.1:0-5414 GCA_035999585.1 Bacteroidia bacterium
TCTACAGCCATATCCGCTTCTGCAAGCCAGTCGGTTTGGAGGGGAAAGGCATACAATTCAATGAAATGCCCGGCCGTAGTGATTACCGTACGGCTCCCCTTGTCGCTGTTTTTGGTTCGCGCCGGAAAATCTCCTGCCGAAAAGGTTGACAAAGAGCAGGCAATTGTTCCCAAACGGGTTTCAAATGTATCGTTGTGTAAGAGTTTTATTTCTTCGGCCAATGTTTCAGGTTGTTTCATTTTATCAGGTGACAAAGTTACGATACAATTTCAGGATTCAATAACAATATCATAGCTGGCCAAAAGACCGGCAAGTCCGTGCAGACTAAATTTTGCTTTTTTTACGTCGTTCAAGGCAGGGTCAATGATAAAATTAAAGGCAGTCCGGAAATCAGCTTGTTTTAAAATGCTTTGATGAAATAATGCCCCACGGAGGTCGGTTTGATGAAATACACTTCCTTGCAGTTGGCAATTCGAAAAATTAACTTCTTTCAATGAAGATTGTATAAAATTTGTTTTGAGCATTTTCCGGCCCATGAAGGATGAGTAGTCGACGATGCTGTTTTCAAAATGAACAGCAAACAGGAATGTATCACAGTGGCTGAAATTAAGGCCGAGCACTTTGCACTCCTTAAATGCAACACTGCGCAGCCCCGTACCGGTCAGTTTGACAAGTGCAAGATTGCAATTAATAAAAGTGCAATCGCAGAACCGGTTACCTGACAGATCGCAGTTTGTAAAGTCGCACTGCTTAAACGTACAGTTCTCAAACTCGCTGTTCGTAAGCCCTTCAAGCGTATAGTTTATTTTTTCGAATATTTTATCTTCGTGCAGGGTCATGTCAGAAAACATTTTTTTTCATAAACACAGTAAAATCTCCCTCGAGATATCCATCAATGATCTCTACTTTTTTTGTAAGGCCCAGGCAAAACGAACGGATACTATCCGGATCGTAGGCTGCCAGTTCTCCAGGCGGGCTTCCCGCTTCACAGAGCAGATTGAAGGCCAGGCCTGCCTTGCAACTGAGAAACAATTTTTCAATCATTTTAAAAATAAAATCAGGATCTTCTTGCTTGTAATTCAGGGAGCCTGAGGCAAAAACATAATCAGCATCCGGTATTCCGGTGGTACAGAAATTGCCGAGGATAAATGTTGTGTTCGGCAGGCCTCCATACGATTTTTGGGCCTGTTGTATGAATTCTTCTATTTGCTCCATTCCTGTATAGCGGATTTGGGCAAAACGTTCGCCTAGGAAGGGCCTCAGATCACCCCGGCCGCAACCGAGGTCGAGTACTGAATGCCGGCTCAGGTCGGCAATACGTGTCAGAACCTGAAAGCGTATTTGCTGTGTATCCGCAGAGTTCCATCCAAGAGCCATGGATGAGCGCAGTCCGAAGCGACGGATCCTCGCTTTGTGATACTGGATGATGTGATCTGGCGCAAACGGTTTCAATGGGAAAGATCAGATGATGATTAAAAGAGTCAGGGAGCTGAGCAAAAAAAGCGGTCCTTTTTCAGGAACCGCTTTTTTTTTATTATTAAATAGTTCATTTAACCGTTGAGGGCTTCTGCGCCGCCAACAATTTCGAGAATTTCATTGGTGATAGCGGCCTGACGGGCTTTGTTGTATGAAAGTTTCAGGTCGCGCAACAAGTCTTTTGCATTGTCTGTTGCTTTGTGCATTGCGGTCATGCGGGCTCCGTGTTCGGAAGCCCAGGAATCCAGAAGTGCTTTGTAAATCTGCGTTTTCAAAGAGCGGGGAATAAGATCTTTTACAATCTCTTCCTTCGACGGTTCAAAGATATAGTCAACTTTCGAAGCCTTGCCGGTTGTTGTTACAGAAGGAACTACAGGAAGGAACTGCTCCACGGTAGGGATTTGCACAGCCGCATTCTTGAACTGATTGTAAATAATGTCAATCCGGTCAAATTCTCCTTTGGCATACACTTCCATAATCTTTTCGGCAACGGGTGCAACCTGGTCGTAAGTGAGTTTGTCAAAAAGCTCATTCAGCTTCCGGGGCATGTCAGAACCAATGATCTTGAATTCGGTTTTCTTGAAGAAGTCGTTCCCTTTTTTTCCGATGCAAAGCACAGTCACGCTACAATCTTTGTATTCGTTTTTCGACAGTGCAACAGCACGCTTGATGATATTAGCGTTGAACGCACCTGCCAGTCCACGGTTGGAGGTAACAACAATCAGCAATACATTTTTAACAGGACGTGCTTTTGAAAATGTTCCGTCGTTGCTGTCGAGACTGGCACTGAGGTTTTCCAGGATCTCGCGAAGCTTTTTTGCATAAGGACGCATCTGCGTGACAGCATCCTGAGCCCTCCTCAGCTTTGCAGCGCTCACCATTTTCATGGCGCTTGTGATCTGCTGTGTAGAGGTGATCGAGGTGATCCGGTTACGTACTTCTTTTAAACTGCCCATTTTGAATTGCTATTCGTTACCCATTCGGGTTCCGATTTCTTGGTTCTATTTTTTATACTTTGCAGAAAGGTCTTTTCCTACTGATTCCAGTGTATTGGTAATGTCATCGGTAAGCTGACCAGCCTTCAGTCCGTTCAGGATATTGGTGTGTTTGGCTTCAAGATATTGCAGGAATTCAGCTTCGAACTCTCTAACCTTGTTGACAGGAACATCGCGAAGCAATCCTTTTGTGCCCAGGTAAATGATCGCGATCTGCTGTTCAACACGCAATGGAGAAAACTGGCCTTGCTTCAGGATTTCCACGTTACGTGATCCTTTGTCGAGTACAGCCTTGGTAGCGGCATCCAGGTCGGAACCGAACTTGGAGAAAGCCTCCAGTTCACGGTACTGAGCCTGGTCAAGCTTCAGGGTACCTGCTACTTTTTTCATTGATTTGATCTGAGCATTACCACCCACACGGGATACAGAGATACCTACGTTGATGGCAGGACGTACACCGGAGTTAAAGAGGTTCGACTCGAGGAAGATCTGACCATCTGTGATGGAGATAACGTTTGTTGGAATATAAGCTGATACGTCACCTGCTTGTGTTTCAATGATCGGAAGTGCAGTGAGCGATCCACCGCCTTTTACGATTGGACGGATGCTTTCAGGCAAATCGTTCATGGCTTGTGCAATGCTGTCGGTCTTGTTGATTTTGGCTGCACGCTCGAGCAGACGGCTGTGCAGGTAGAATACGTCACCAGGGTAGGCTTCGCGTCCTGGAGGTCTGCGCAGGAGCAGAGATACTTCACGGTAGGCAACAGCCTGTTTGGAAAGATCATCATATACAACCAGTGCAGGTCTGCCGGTATCTCTGAAGAATTCACCGATGGCAGCACCGGCCATTGGTGCATAGAACTGCATTGGAGCAGGATCGGAAGCTGTTGCTGTTACAATAACGGTATAGGCCATAGCTCCGTTTTCTTCGAGTACACGAACAATGTTCGCTACTGTCGATCCTTTCTGACCGATAGCGACATAGATACAGAAAACAGTTTCGCCTTTTTCGTAAAATTCTTTCTGGTTGATGATGGTATCAATACAAACGGCAGTTTTACCAGTCTGACGGTCACCGATCACAAGCTCACGTTGTCCGCGGCCGATGGGGATCATAGCATCAATGGCTTTGATACCTGTCTGAAGCGGTTCGTTTACAGGCTGACGGTAGATAACACCCGGGGCTTTGCGCTCCAGGGGCATTTCATACAATTTGCCCGGGATTGGACCTTTTCCGTCAATTGGATTTCCGAGAGTATCTACTACGCGGCCGAGCATGCCTTCTCCAACCTGGATGGAAGCAATTTTGCGGGTACGCTTAACAGAGTCGCCTTCTTTGATATTATTGGAGGAGCCGAGCAATACAGCACCTACGTTATCTTCTTCAAGGTTAAGAACGATTCCTTTGAGTCCGTTTTCGAATTCAATGAGTTCGCCGGACTGAACATTCGACAAACCATAAATACGCGCGATACCATCGCCCACCTGGAGCACGGTTCCTACTTCTTCCAGTTCAGTTGCTGATTTAACACCAGCCAGCTGCTGCCTGAGGATTGCGGATACTTCTGAAGGTTTAATTTCTGCCATTTTATTTAACGGATTTATTTTAGTTTAAGCGATTCTCTTTGAATGTCCTTTCAAGCAACCTGATTTTACCAAGGATGCTTGTATCGTTTTGTTTGTCTCCAACGCGGAGTATAAATCCTCCGATCAGATCTTTGTTTACTTTTTCAATCAGCTCGACTTCCGAGTTCATTTGTTTTTTGACAAGCTCGTAAATCTTTTTGCGCATTTCGTCATCCAGTCCGGAAGCAGTGGTAATGACGGCTGTCAGTATGTTCTTGTGTTTTTTGTATTTCTGAATAAACTCTTCACCGATCAGTTCCAGGTATTCTTCGCGTTTGTGGGTTGCAATGAGCTGCAGGAACTTATTGGTGACGTTTGAAATCTCTTTGGAGAAAACAGCATCCAGAATAACTTTTTTCTTGTCGGTTTTAATGACCGGGCTTTTGAGCATGGCGGCGAGGTCTCTGTTCTCGTGAATGGTATGGAGAATGAGTTTCACGTCAGCGAACACTTTTTCCAGCTCACCGGTTTCAAGGGCGAGAGAAAGGAGTGACTGTGCATATCTGGCCGAAGCCCTGGTGCCTTTCATCTTAGTTCAGGTTAACGTCGTTGAGAAGCGCTTTTACAAGTGTTTTTTGTTTTTCACTGGAGGAAAGCTCTTCTTTAAGGATTTTTTCAGCGATTTCAAGAGAAAGGGTTGCAACCTGGCTTTTCATTTCAGCAATGGCAGCATTCTTTTCACTTTGGATATTTTCCCGGGCTGATTTCATAAGCTTATCCGCTTCTTTCTGAGCAGCGCCTTTGGCTTCTCCGATGATTTGGTCTTTGATATCGCGGGCTTCCTTCAGCATGATGTCGCGTTGAGCGCGGGCTTCGGCAAGCAGTTTTTCATTGTTGGACTGAAGCGTAGCCATTTCTTTCTTGGCGCGTTCAGCAGAACTGAGTGCTTCGGTAATGGAGTCCTCCCGTGCCTGAAGCATGGCCAGAATAGGTTTCCAGGCAAATTTTTTCAAAATCCAGAAGATGATCCCGAAGGATACAAGCATCCAGAATAGAAGGCCGATCGAAGGTGTAACTAATTCCATGTCTGTTTTTGTTTTAAAATCAAAAAGATCTGTCTGTTGCCCTGTTAAGGGTTTATAGGTAAGCGTAATGTCAATTTTGAAAGAGAATAAAGCATCGCAACCAAACGTTGCGATGCTTTATGTTGTCTTACTTCAGGAAGATAACCAGCAGACCGATTACCATCGCAAAGAAAGCTGCACCCTCAACGAGAGCTGCAGTAAGGATCATGTTCGAGCGAATGTCGTTGATTGCTTCCGGTTGACGGGCAATAGATTCAACAGCGCTTCCGCCGATGCGACCGATACCGATACC
>DASYGQ010000338.1:0-7796 GCA_035999585.1 Bacteroidia bacterium
CGAAAGGCTTATACCTACCGGCAATTGAAAGGATTCCGGAACAGCAAAGCGCGGGCGGATGTGATTACCTACATAGGCAGGAGCCTGATTACTGTTACGGGTGAGGAACTGATAAAAACCAACTTCCATCCAGGAGTTAAAGCCGTGGGTGATTTCAATCGTTTCGTGCAGGGCATGGTCGGTGGGCATCACGCCCTGAATGGTGTCTTTGAATCCATGTATTGTATAATTGCTGTGCAGCTCCAGCATGGTCATTCCCGGAGAAACCAGTTTGGAATCATATACCTGGATTTCATAATTGTCCTGTGCAAACCCGACCAAGGGAAGGAAAAGAAGCAGAGGAAGGATTTTTTGAACTGGCAGCATCAGGCAGGTATTTCCTTTTTTTAAATTCAATAATCAATATTCAATTTTCAAGAAAAAACAGGAATTGTCCAGATACTATTTACGGAAGTTACCTGTACTATAGATTTTCAAGTGGTGTGCAGACACCATCGGCGCAGCGGTAACACTTGAGTTTATCTTTAAATACCGATGATTTGAAGATTGGCTTTCCAAGCAACATCCGCGCACATTCCTGCACGCCTTCCGTAATGCTGGGGTGAGGGTGCATCATATTCCCCAATTCCTGAATGCCTTTGTTCATATGAATAAGCAAGGCCACAGCCTGAATCGCACTGGAGGCATGTTCACCGACTGCACGCATGCCAAGCACCCGCATTTCCTCATCATCGCTCACAATCAGTTTGAAAAAGCCGTTTGTTTTGCGCATCGCAATGGCCCGGGGGATACAGGAATAATCTATTTTGGCAATACGCACCGGAATGTTCTTTGCCCGGGCATCCTGCTCATTAATCCCCACTGCCGCCACTTCCGGGTTCAGGAACATGATAGTCGAAATATTGCGGTAAACAAGTGGCTTTACCGGTGGCCCAAACATTTTTACCACGGCATGCCTTCCTTCACGCTCGGCCACATTTACCAGGGCAATATTGGCTGTAATATCGCCCACTGCAAAAATATTTGGCACATTGCTTCGGGTATCTTCCACCTTTACATATCCTCGTTCATCCATCATCACTCCTGCTTCGTGCAACCCGACATGCTCGGTATTGGGAATTCTCCCGATGGAAAGCAATGCCTTTTCCACTCTCAGGATTTCGTGGGTCCCGTTTGCATAGCTCAGCTCATATTCCACCTGGCCGTCTTTCACTTCCATCCTGGCAAGCGATGCGTTTTTGTGAATGACTACGCCATTGTGTTCCAAATTCGAAGCCACGATCTGAGCCAGATCCTCATCTTCAAATGGAAGGATACGCTCGGCCTTATCGATCAGGTATACTTTTGTTCTTCCAAAATTGGAAAAGATCGTTGCGTATTCGCAACCAATCACCCCGGCGCCGACAATAACAAGACTTTTTGGAAAATCACTGATCCCTTCTATTCCGTCGCTCGTGAATATAATCTGCTGGTCGGCCTGCAGAGAAGCCAGTTCCCTGGGTCTGCTGCCAGTGGCCACCATAATGAAATCGGCTTTGACTGTTTTGGTTCCTTTCTTTTTTTTTATCGAAACCTCATGGGGGGTCAATATGCGTGCTTCGCCTTTTTCAAGACGAATGAGTTTGCTGTGGGTGGCACGCTGAAGCAGATTAAGGTGTACATTTAGCTGAAACTTGCGTTCAAATACTGCCGCCTCCACAATTTTACGGACCTCTTCAAAATTCATGGTGTATTCGATGCCCTTCTCTTTCAGATCATGACGTGTGGCGGCAAAGCGGGTGGAGCATTCCCAGAAAGCTTTGGAGGATAAGGCTCCGTTAAATAGGCCGGCACCGCCGACCTTGTCTTTTTCGATCAGCAGCACCGTTTTTCCAAAATCAATGGCCCTCATTGCTGCGGCATAACCGGCAGGACCACCACCGATGATGCAGAGATCATATTTTTCTTCACTCATAAAAAGTCCTGGTAAATCCCAAACGGTTTCTGATACGTATATTCCTGGTATGAAGATAGAAATTATTTGCTTGCTCAAAAGAGGACTCTTGTTTTGCCTTTCTGCAGGACTGTCTTCAGGAATGAAGGCGCAATCCGGGCATCAGGATGCCGGGTCAAAACCTCTTCGCTACGTGCCGCTGGGCGACTCCTATACCATTTGTGAAGGTGCTTCGGCGGCTGAATCATGGCCCGCGCTGATGAGCAAACACCTTGTTGAAAAAGGAATCCCCGTTTTATTGCTTTTCAACCCCGCACGCACCGGCTGGACCACGCAAAATCTCATCGATCGTGAGCTTCCTCTGTTTGATGCATCCGATCCTGATTTTACAACCCTGCTCATTGGTGTGAACGATTGGGTACAAGGTGTAAGCGCTACTGTATTTGCAAAAAATCTGAACATCATACTCGACCGCATCCAGTCGAAACTGAAAGACAAACAGAAAATTCTGCTCATCACCATTCCCGATTTCAGCGTGGTGCCTGCCGCAGCTTCTTTTCATTTCAGCGGCGATATTTCAAAAGGTATCACCGCATTCGATGAAATCGTTACGGCGGAAGCCAGGGCGCGGAAACTGCCAGTCGTGGATATCTTTTCCCTGACACAACAAATGAAAAACAATAGTGCTCTTATCGCGCGCGACGGCTTGCATCCTTCTGCGGCCGAATATGCCTTATGGGAAAAACTGATTCTCCCGGCAGCGGTAAAAATGCTTGGTGCTGCACACTAGCCAATCGGTCTGCAATGCCTATCTTTACCCAAACAAGCCACCGTGGATCTCGATCATTTCCGGAAACAAGCGCAAAAGACGCATTCCGACAACCGTAAAATACTCGAACGCCTCAAACGCCGGAAACCGGAAGGCCTTGATGCGGTTATACACAAACTGCACGACGAGGCCTTTGAACACATCGACTGCCTCAGCTGCGGCAACTGCTGCAAAACTACCAGTCCCATATTTTACGAGAAAGATATTGAGCGTGCCGCCAAAGCGCTTCGCATGAAGCCGGGTGCATTTGCCGAGAAATATCTGCACATCGATGAAGACAAGGATTATGTTCTCAATACCGCTCCCTGTCCTTTCCTGGATGGTGAGAACTACTGCCTGATTTATGAAGACCGCCCTTCAGCATGCCGGGAGTATCCCCATACCAACCGGAAAAAAATGCACCAGGTTTTGGATCTGGCTTTGAAAAATACTCTTGTATGCCCGGCAGTTCTTGAAATTACCCGCAAGCTGAAGGACATTGCCTGAAACGTTTTCCCTGTTTGTTTTGCCCTGAAATCACACGTTTTATTTTGTAGATTTGTTCGTATTCTAAATTGCACGCACATGAATAAAATCAAATCAGCCGGCCTTTTCGCTGTTGCTATAGCCATTGGTGTTTCGGCATTTCTTCCCGGACACAAACACGCTTCCGTTTCGAAAGCAGTCAAAAGTTATTCAGGCGCGGATGACGACGCAGGGGATCGCCTGAAGTGGGAGCAAAAGCGCCTGGCAGGACCAGACGGTAACATACCGGATCAGATCCGTTCCAAGGAACTGGCTTTCGCAGCCTCCTTGCCAAACGATGGCAGCGCCTCCGCTTTCCGAAGCGCCTCCTCAGGCTGGATTACCCGTGGTCCGTGGAATGTTGGGGGGCGGACCCGCGCTTTTGGTGTGGATATACTAAATGAAAATAACCTGATAGCCGGTTCCACTTCTGGCGCCCTCTGGCGCTCGACTGATGGTGGCTCTTCCTGGAACTCGGTAACACCGCTGGCCAGCTACCATGGCGTTACCTGCCTTGCACAGGATCAGCGCAGCGGACATGAGTCAACATGGTATGCAGGAACAGGTGAAGGTTATGGCGCATCGGCAAGCGGAGGTGGAGCTTATTACCTCGGCAGCGGACTTCTGAAATCCACAGATAATGGACTTACCTGGAGCCGCATAGCCAGCACCGCCGCCGGCAATGCTTCTTCATTTACGTCCGACTGGCAGGTTGTCTGGAACATTGCATGCGACAATCACGACAAAGTCCACAATGTGATTTATGCTGCTGATATTTTTGGTGTCTATAAAAATGTAGACAATGCCAGCTCCTGGACAGCAATCAAAACCGGTTCTTATTTTACCGATGTGGCAGTGAACGATTCGGGCGCGGTGTATGTCACCATGGATTCAACAGGCGGTGGAAACAAAGGGATCTGGCGCTCTCCCAATGGCGGTGCATTCACGAATATCCTTCCCGCAGGATTCCCCAAAGGATATAACCGCATCGTGATGGGCTTCAACAAACAGAACCAGAATGAAATTTATTTCTTTGCCAACACTCCGCATTATGGCAAGAAAACAGTCAACTATCTTGGCGATCCGGAATGGAACAGCCTCTGGAAATATACGTATGTCAGTGGCGACGGCAGCGGAGCAGGTGGCATCTGGCAGGATCTTTCCATGAACCTGCCGGCCAGCGGGGGGCAGTTTGACAAGATGAACGTGCAGGGCTCCTACGATATGATTGTAAGAGTGAAACCTGATGATTCTTCCGCTGTTTTCATAGGAGGCACGAATCTGTATCGTTCGGCTTCTGCCTTTCAGGATTCGGTGAATACAGCGTTTATAGGCGGATATGAACAATACTCTCATCTCCCAACCATTGCTTCTTATGCCAATCACCATCCCGATCAGCATATGATTGCTTTTTCTCCCACAAATCCACAGGTGATGTTTTCCTGCAATGATGGAGGCGTATTTAAAACACTCAGCGATACGGCTGGCGCAGTTGCCTGGACTCCGCTCAACAATGGTTATCTTACTTCAATGTTTTATACGGTGGCACTCGATCATGCCAGCTCCGGAAATCCGATCCTGATCGGCGGGGCACAGGACAATGGTTCCTGGTACACGAATACGGTTAACGGACTTACACCCTGGGCCAAACCGGGCGGAGGCGATGGCTCTTATTGTGCGGTGGCTGATCATCAGTCGGCCTATTACCTGTCTATCCAAAATGGGAAAACAATCCGTGCACTGTTGGATGGCAGTGGCAATGTAACTTCTTTTACACGCATTGACCCAATTGGCGGAACAGGATATCAGTTTGTGAATCCTTTTGCACTTGATCCGAACAATAATAACATCATGTATATGGCTGGTGGTAAATACATGTGGAGAAACAACAACCTGGCCGGTATTCCGATGAACAATACCTGGGATTCCATTTCCACAAACTGGGTACGCTTCCAGGATTCGGTGCCAGTGGCAAAAGCAATGATCACCGCACTGGCGGTCTCCAAAACTCCGGCCAACCGTTTGTATTTCGGCACCGATAACCGCAGGGTTTACCGCCTTGATAATGCTAATGCTGCCACTCCGGGTACACCTGTTGACATCACATCCTCTTTGTTTCCGACCGGTGGAAATCCTTATGTAACCTGCATTGCGGTTGATCCCAACAATGCCGATCACCTGATGGTCATTTATTCAAATTATCTCCTGTACAGCATTTTTTACAGTTCCGACGGAGGCACTACATTTACGAAAGCCGGAGGCAATCTGGAAGCGAATTCTGCCGGTTCAGGCAACGGCCCTTCCATTCGCTGGGGCTCCATCATGCCGGTGAGCGACGGTTATGTTTACCTGATGGCAACAAGTACCGGCTTATATGCAACCGATACCCTTCAGGGATTGAATACGGTTTGGGTGCAGCAGGCAACCAATACGATCGGGAGCACAGTATGCGATATGATTGATTACCGGCAGAGCGACGGACTGGTGGCAGTAGCCACGCATTCGGGCGGTATCTTTTCGGCAAACATCACCAGCCGGCACGATGTGGCCGGTATTGCACATCTTGAAAAAGCAAGTATGGAACTCAGTACCTGGCCCAATCCGTTTACGGAGCATTGCACTATTTCTTACAGCCTTGCAAAGGCGGGGAATATCACCCTGACACTGTTTGACGAACGGGGCCGTGCATTGAAAGTGATCGCACAGGGAAATATGCCCGCAGGAAAACACGATGAAACATTAAGCCGATATGGACTTCCGGCCGGAATCTATTATGTCGGGTTACGCACCAATGAAGCTGTGGAAACACGCAAACTGATCCTGATGGAATAGAGTTGATTGCTTCTCTTACGCAAGAGAAAGAAATGAACGTCCCGTTGTTAATGGAAATATCCGGAAGAGAAATCTTTCGGATATTTTTTTTCTAATTTTCACCTGCATAAGAAACATGCATTTTGTGAAGCCATGAACGGATTTGATTATTACAGCTGGATAATATTGCCCCTCCTCATTTGCCTTTCCCGTATGTGCGATGTGACGCTGGGAACCCTCCGGCACATCTTTATGCACAAAGGTCTCAAGAAACTGGTGCCCTTGCTCGGCTTTTTTGAAGTACTGATCTGGCTTGTTGTGATCAGTCGTGTCATGAAAAATCTCGATAACTGGATGTGTTACATCGGCTGGGCAGGGGGCTTTTCCTGTGGCACTATGCTTGGGATGTACTTGGAAGAAAAGCTGGCCTTGGGTCTGCAGGTAATCCGCATCATCACTAACCAGGACTGCACTGCATTGATCCTCGCTATGAAAGAATCACGCAGAGGACTTACTGTTGTGGATGCTCAGGGTGCAATCGGCCCTGTGAAAATGATTTTCACAATTGTGCCGCGCAAACAAATAAGAGATGTGGAAAAACTTATTTCGCAATATAACCCCAGCGCTTTCTACAGCGTGGAAGAAGTCAAAAATGTAAACCAGGGTGTGTTTGCCAGTCCTGGTTCCAATTTCTCTTTGCTGAGGCAATTGATTCCCTGGAGGAAAGGGAAATAGACGGTGAATGAATATAATTCAGGTAAAATAGATCCTCAAAAAATCACAAACAAACAGCCCGGCCGCTATTGAAAAGCAGTCCGGGCTGTTGTCATTCAGGGCTTAAAGCACAACGGTGCTCAGCACCTGGCTCGGTGCCGGACTGATTCCGGCTTTGCCGATTGTCCACACGCGGAAGTGATAAAGCGTTCCGCTCGTGAGTCCACCTTGTACAGTCTTGCTTTGTCTCACTTCAGCAAGCACCTTCCAGTTGGCCTCCACGGTAGGATCGCCGGTGGCTATCTCCCATTTATAGGAAACACCTTTGGTGGCCGGACTGGTCAGCAATACCTGACCCTTTGTTTTACTCACAACAGCGAGCACATGTCCTTTGTGCACACCCGCTTTCCTTGGCTCCATGCCGGCTAAGGTGATGGTTGTTTCCGCCGTGGCGGCATCGGCATTGGCCACACCTTCCACATAGGCTGCCAGCTTTGTCAGCGCAATGCGCAAAGCAATGGATGCGTCTTTGGCATGCGAGGCTGTGCCTTTGGTCCGGGTGAGGGCAGCCAGATAGGCTGCTTCCAGGTTGTTGGCATCGGTTGTGATATCGCTCAGCGCAATGGATGGGTTGGGGAACTTAACGTTCCCGGTCATGGCCGTGACAATGGACCTTGCGAACTGAAATTTCTGCGCTACGGTCTTCTGATCGTAATGCAATGCCACTTTAACTACTCTAGGTTTTTTCATTTTGTTTTTTTGTTGTGCTGCACACACAGATGCGGCTTGTTAATACTCTGTTTATTTTTTATTTTATTTATTACTCCACCCCACAGGCTGACGAATTGTCCTCTTTTGGCGTCGTTCCGTGCACTGAACGACACCAACGGGACTCAGAAAGCCGCCATCAGGACTCAGGATGCCGCAATCAGAGTTCTGATTGCGGCAAACAGAGTCCATTTTGCGTCAAACGGAACTCCGTTTGACACTTTCAGAACTCCGGAT
>DASYGQ010000344.1:0-4601 GCA_035999585.1 Bacteroidia bacterium
CTTATACGGATGAGAGCCTCCGTGTTTTGTCGTAGGTGTGGCAAAGAAAATTACTGCTGGTGTAGAACGACAAAACGGCAGAGGAAGAGTTCGTTTTTTCGGAAGTTTGGGTAAAAAAATGTCGAATATCGAACACCGAACTCCGCATGTCGAAGTATTTTTTTACTTCATTATTCGATATTCGGCGTTCGATATTCGAAATTCCTTTATCATCATCATTCGTCTAAATATCTATTTATCAACCCCTTAAAGTGCTCTCTTCTTTTCCCGCCTCTTTATCTGCATTATTTGCCTATTTTTGCCAGTCCAAATGCCTTTAAGAATCAATCTATGTCTATCTCTACCAAATACATTTTTGTAACCGGCGGTGTTACATCTTCTCTCGGAAAAGGCATTATATCCGCTTCCCTTGCCAAACTGCTTCAGGCCAGGGGCTATACCGTCACCATCCAGAAACTCGACCCTTATATCAACGTCGACCCCGGTACGCTCAACCCTTACGAACACGGCGAGTGTTATGTGACCGACGACGGTGCCGAAACCGACCTTGACCTGGGTCATTACGAGCGCTTCCTGAACATACCAACCTCGCAAAGCAATAACGTCACAACCGGTCGCATCTATAAAACCGTGATTGAAAAAGAGCGTCGTGGCGATTACCTGGGTAAGACCGTACAGGTCATTCCACACATCACCGACGAAATCAAGAACCGCATCAAGCTCCTGGGCAAGACAGGCAATTACCAGTTTGTCATCACCGAGATCGGTGGCACCGTGGGCGATATCGAATCACTTCCTTACATCGAGGCTGTGCGTCAGCTTAAATGGGAGCTCGGCAAAGACGCCATGGTTATCCACCTCACCCTGGTGCCTTACCTGAGCGCCAGCGGAGAACTGAAGACCAAGCCAACGCAGCACTCCGTTAAATTATTGCTTGAATACGGTGTACAGCCCGATATCCTGGTTTGCCGCACCGAGCATCCGCTCAGCCGCGAACTGAAAAATAAGGTGGCGCTCTTTTGCAACGTGGAGCCCAGCGCCGTGATCGAAGCCCGCGATGCACACAGCATTTATGAAGTGCCTGTGCTCATGGAACTCGAAAAGCTCGATCTGGTTGTCCTCAATAAATTACAGCTTACTTCCGGCAATTACAATTCGGAGATGACCACCTGGAAAGCATTCCTGCATACCCTGCAGCATCCCAAGCAGGAAGTGCGAATCGGATTGGTGGGTAAATACATTGAACTGAAAGACTCTTATAAATCCATTGCCGAATCCTTTATCCATGCCGGAGCAGCCAATGAATGCAAGGTGAAGATCGAATGGATCCATTCGGAAAGCATTACCGCCGAGAATGTGGCTGACAAGCTCAAGGGCCTGAAGGGCGTGCTTGTGGCACCAGGCTTTGGGAACCGCGGCATTGAAGGCAAGATCTCGGCCATTCGTTATGCCCGTGAAAACAATATTCCTTTCCTGGGTATCTGCCTGGGCATGCAATGCGCCGTGATTGAATTTGCACGCAATGTGCTTAACCTGACCGGTGCGCACAGCACCGAGATGGATCCCGATACCTTGTATCCGGTTATTGCTCTGCAGGAATCACAGAAGGTGATTGTAAACAAGGGAGGTACCATGCGTCTTGGCTCTTATGCCTGTGAGATCCGCGAGCCGTCGAAAGCTTTTGAAGTATACCACAAGGCGAACATCGCCGAGCGTCACCGCCATCGTTACGAGTTCAACAACGAATACCTCGATGCATTCCAGAAAGCGGGTATGATTGCATCCGGCATCAATCCCGAAGGCTCACTGGTTGAAATTGTGGAACTGAAAAACCATCCCTGGTTTGTAGGCGTGCAGTTTCACCCGGAATACAAAAGCACTGTTCAGAACCCACATCCTTTGTTTGTGAGTTTTGTGAAGGCTGCGATGGAGATTGGGGTTACGGTTTAGATTCCTGCATTTATCAAAAAGTCGGAGAGCATTTTGACTGCTTGTTGAATTATCATAATTTCTCAATTTCCTGAAGAAGCTGTTTCGCCCGCTGGTGAAACGTGTGCTCTCGCAAAATTCTTGCCTGTCCGGCAAATGCAATCCGTTTACGTTCTTCCTCATGAGTCAGGAAATAACGAATCTTTTCCAGGCAATCCTCTGCGCTGACGAATGTGATGATTTCTTCCCCGGGCTTAAAATATTCAACAATATTGGCTTGGTAATAGGCAAACAAGAGGGTCCCTGCTCCGGTAACTTCAAAATAGCGTTTTGCTCCGGCAAAATCGGAGTATCCGTCATTCCTGATATGGAGTGCGATTTTACTTCTACGGTAGATATTATACATTTCCAAGCCTCCGGTTCTTCCCTTATGCTTTTCATGAATGGGTGAATCCTGCTCAAGAATTTCAAAGCCGCCACCCCATATCTGAATCCTGATGTTTCTAGCCAAATGCTCCAAAATATTGGTTCTGATGGAACTATACCCTGGGAGTAAATTTCCGATAAAAGAAACATCTATATCTTTTGCAGGTACCGGGCCAAGCTTATCAAGGACCCGCTCATCAAAGGCTTGCTGGAACTCCACACAATGCAAGCCCATCCCTGTAAATTGCTGTTCGAGTTGACGTGCGGAGGTAATGATCAAATCATAACTGCTGTAAGGAATGGTATCCAGGAACAGGCAAGACCAATGCAGAATCAATTTAATCCCTTTGGATTTGCAATAACCAAGCAGATCTTTTGAAACATCCACACCTGAATAGACAAAGATCACATCTGGTTTCAGTTGCTCAATCTGTGATTTAAGCGTGAGTTGCCGGATAGCAAAGTAGGTATGAATTTTCTTTTTTATCCGCGCCTGGTAGGAGCGAGAAAAACGTCCGGCTTTCCAGCGGAGATACAAAGGATAGTCATGTTCCCGAAGCCATGCCAGCTGAAGGGGATTGCATTCTATAATTACCACTTGCGCCTCATGGCCTAATTTGGCAATAGCAGAAGAATAACTGTCTCCCTGATAATAATGGAGATCAAGTAAATGAGCAAGTTGCTCTGAATAGCTTTTTTCAGCAAGGCCCGGGTTACGCTCGTAATAACGAGAATAATAAAGATTATAATCTTCAATCAGGAAAAGAAACCTGAGTTTTGTTTTTTCCATGGATTATCAACGAATCAATTCACAAACTCCCGCTTTGCCTGTATTCATCAATGCATCCAGAACACTAAGTCCCGGGAGAAAGGCGCCATGGAGTTGCGGATATTCAGGCGGATTGAAAGCAGTATACATCACTTCAATCCCATTATCTGTAAAAACATTTTCATCCATATAACTTCTGCCACCTTTCCCGCACAAATATGCATTTGCACCGGCAGAGGCACAAAGCTTAACGATTCGCAGGTTACGGTCTTCTTCTTCAATCTGCATTTCGGAGGCCACAAGTAATTGAGTCGGGATTTCGAGGATTGAACAAACTTCTTTAATAATCCTGTAGTTCAATTCAAACAAGCCAGAGCAACTTTCAAGTAGTATTTTTTCCATCAAGGGATAGTACGTTTTGAAATAAGGTGCTTTTGTATATGAAAACTGAATTGATTTAATGTGTTTTTTAGCCCAGGTTTGGGAATTATCAATTTGAATATTACGCAATAATTTATCCTCCGTATGCTTAACAGGTACGCTCAGGAGAGTTTCTCCATTCGCTCCCTTGATCTTGGTACGACTGGTGATCGACTTGCTGTTTCCTTGCTGAAAGTCTACATTGTCCAGTATAATAAACACATCTGACCGCATTATCTTATGAAAATATCCCGGCCAGGGCAGGTAATTCGGCTGATGGATGCCGGCTATTTTAATGGGCATTGAATTCTGCTTTTAATATAGACATTACCAGCAAATCCTTCCTTTGGTCTTTGACGAATCCTGCTTCTCGCAAAACACCTTCTTTTAAAAAACCGTTTTTCAAATATGATTTGATGGCTCGTTCGTTATCGGTAAATACTTCCAGATAAATGCGATTCAGTTTTAATTCATCAAAGCCATGACTTAAGAGGAGCCTTACAGCTTCCGAGCCCAGACCCTTTGATAAATAATCTGCCTCTCCAATCCTTATCTGCAGCTCTGCAGACTGGAATATAGGATGAATGTATTGGAGTTTACATGATCCGATGAGCTGTTGATTGGATCGAAGCCTTATCCCAAAGGATGAAACATCGTTTCTGTTTTTTTCATTCTCAAACCATTTCAGATGAGCTTCCCAGGATACAGGCTTGAAATAAGCATTGAGACTTACCAGGTCCTCATTGTTGATCCATTCAAAAAGCTTGGGGAGGTCCTCTGCATGAATCGGACTTAAGATAACCTGATTATTTGGAAGCATATTCATAGGAAATTAAAAGGCTGTTCAGAGTATCCAGCGCATGACTTCAAACGTTTCAGCATAAGTGGTGTTGATTTGAACGCCGCGTGTACGGGCAAGTGCCCGGATAAATTCCTCATTTGAATACGGACGATGCACTTGAGAGCGGTATTCCTTCAAGGCGTTTACTTTACGTTCAATATTATTTTCCGACAAATGCATAAAGGCAGAGGTACTGAAATTCAAATTATTCCAGGG
>DASYGQ010000352.1:0-10396 GCA_035999585.1 Bacteroidia bacterium
TCCTGAGAGAGGGATGTTTTTTCCGGGTCTACGAGTCTCAATTTACGCCTGTTGAGGGTATCGGCATTTGACTTCACAAACAGGGCGCGAAGCTTGCTGGGATCTTTGACGGTATTGTTGCTGACTTTGTATTTATAGGCCACCGTATAATAGGGCGCCAGGCGGGCTTTGACCACATGAATAGTTTCTGTTTCATAACGAACAGAGTCGCTTTGAGCGGAGAGAATACCTGCACTTAACAGGATGCAACCCAACAGTAAACCCAGCACCTTGCATAAGCTGCAAAAGTTGTCATTACCCGGAAGCCGGCAGGCCATGTTCATGGGGATCGCAAGAATTTATACGAAATTACAAGAAAGCCTGGAATGGCAATAGATTCATAGAGGAAACGGTGTCAAGAGTTAAATCTGTCTAAAATACTGTCATCCAATCAACAATATCCAACTTGTCGCAATCAGCCATTCTGAACGATTACGAAGATGGTACTCCCCTTAAACTTATTGGACTCATCGCCGTGTGCGAGAGGCGTCCATGCGGAGAGCGAACCGCAAGATGGCTAGTCTGTATCATACCAGGGACTTTGATCTCCAAGCCATCTTGAGGTTGGTCTGCGTGGTGCCTTTTTTGCATTACTTTTTGGGCATGCAAAAAGTAATTTAAAAAAATCCATTGAACACCTGGCTCGTCAATACTGGATCGTAACCCTGAAGTTTAAACATTGCACTAAAACTGAGGATACTCTATAAAAACCAAAAGCCCCACCCTTGCAGGCAGAGCGTTTTGGATGGCAAAAGCGATTTATATCCCCATAAATGCTTTTACCGCATCGGCATCTTTGATATTTTGATCTGCTTCAGTCATTTCGACGTCTGAATCAGAATGATTTGTAATTCGTTTAAAGTCCTCGGGACGAACCAGGTAAAGTTTTCCATCCGCCACGGTCCACAACATGTTTCTGGAAGATGGATTGAAACGAAGGGCCGAAATAACCGGTTGGTAATAGGTATAAAGGCTGTTTCTGGAAGCATCCACAAGGAAAACAGTGTTGCATGGAATCAGCTTTCCGGATTTATCCTTGAGACGGATACTTGCCATTGCCTCACGGATAGCAATATCAGGCATGTCACAACTGAAAATTCCAAAGCCGCTGAGTTCAAAAGCACGAAGGACGTGTGCTGTTTTCTGCTCATTATCATTTTTCATCCGCGACTGCGATTTCCAGGCCTTTTCCAGTTCAAGCCGGTTCTTTTCAAGCTCCTGCACTTTGGGCTCGTAACCGGAACGGATTTGCTTTTCAGCAGCCAGGCGCTGATTGCGGGCAGTATTGTATTTATCCTGTTCGGCCTTATAGGTTTTCATGGCCTCCGTGTACTTCTTGCCTTCAAACACCGGATAAGCCACAATGTCCATGGTCTGAATTCCTTTCTTCAGGTGCAGCCAGTAATTCACGCCCTTTCTAGGGCCTTCTTTGATCTGAGCATCGTCCCAGATCGTGTTAAACGCTTCGTTGGTGAAATTTTTATTTTCAGTCCCTACTTCGAATACGGCAGACTTAAACTCTTTCATTTCCGGAAATTCCGTAAGATCAATGTCTATGTCAAAACGTTTGCGCGAAGAGTTTGCTTTCTGAGGTTCTCTGGGTTCAGCCGGTAATGCAGGTAATTGCGATACTTTCGTTTCGCATTCGTGCTTTAACGCATCCAGTTTCTGATCGATGTTTTTTACTTCAGGCAGATTTTCAAAAGCAAGAGAGGTGTTCTTTGATTTCTCCGCCTTCTCAGGAAGCTCGTTCTTATCGAGATGGCGAACCTTGTCTTTACCGATAAAGGTCCAGTTGCAGGAGGCGGTATCGAATTTATAAACACTGTAAGAAGGGCCTGAATAGCGGGTATCCAGTTCCACCTCCACTTTTTTGCCTGGAATGATGTACACCGGCTTGAGGTCTTTGTATCCGAGCAGCTCAATCATGCCGGCCGATTCAAACTGGTGACGCACACCGGCAGAGTCGTAAGACATGGGAATGCCGCCCAGGAAGAAATCGACAGGATCTTTAAATTCACGGAAACGGAGTTCCACTTCACCCTGGAGGGGAGCGCCTTTGGAATCGGCAAATGCATTTTTTGGGATACGTATGCGGGAACCGTTTTTGGATTTGAATTCCCCGCCTTTTGCTGCATCCATTTTATAATTCTGGTAAGGAATATCGAGCTTTTGAAGAGGCGGTGCCACGTGCATTTTCACAGGAACAACTGCTACAGAGGCAACAGCATTATCCGGTCCGGAGCCAGGTGTTTCGGAAATATGTTTGGATGCAGGCAATAAATCAGGCAGGTTATTGGTGTTGTAATTCAGATAGGCCCAGACAGAGACGGAAGCCAGGGCGACTGCAAAGACGCTCACAAGGAACCCGGTTGAACGGAAGAAAGACTTTGAAGCGCCACCCGTGCCCGCTGAGCGTTGGTATTGCTGCAGCACCGAGTTGAAATCCCTGCGCCCACGTATCTCTTCGGCAGAAGGCTTTTCACGGTTTATGTTTACTTTGCGTTTCATATTTCTCTTTTAAGGAATCAGATCGGGTTCTTTTTCTTCAACAATATTTTTTTCAGTTTATCGAGAATTCTGTAAAGTTTCACTTTGGCATGATTCTCAGTAATCTCCAGTATTTCACCTATTTCCTTGAACGATCGTTTCTCAAAAAAGCGCATCTCAACAATTTGCAGGTCATCTTCAGGCAATTCTGCAATGGAATCTTTCAATATATCGTAATAAGGTTCATAAAAATCTTCGGTCATCTCTTCGACCATTCCCTTCAGACTTACCTTTTCAATATTTACAGTACGCTCTGCTTTCTGCTCTCTGAAAACCTGGTACACTTCACTTTTTGCGATCCGGAACAGCCAGGAGGCAAAAGGCACTCCTTTGAACCGGTAAGCCGGGAGATTCTGCATGGCTTTCAAAAACACCTGGGATGAGATGTCAAAAGCCAGTTCTTTATCGTCGAGCCGCTGGTATATAAAAGAAAAGATTCGTTCGTAATAGCGATCGTACAGTACTTCAAACAGCGCCGGATTGATTTGGGCCGCCTGAATCTCCTCCCATTCCGTCTGCATGTCCTGCGCACTCGCGTGGTATTTCGATACAAGTTCCATAGGAGAATGAATAATTGCCGATTGCATGATGTCCTCTGTATCTGATCCTATAATACCGGAACACAAAAAAGATACAGCAGGTTCGCTTTTTTTTAAATCTTCCGGAAAAGACAGCTGCCAAGATGGGCATTGCATCCGGATTATTGGTCAGAATATCAAAAAAAGCATAAAATCGCTTCATTTTGATCAAAAAGCACGAATTTAAACACAAACGCTTATTTTGACGGAAAGGCTACCCGGAGTTCGTATTGCAAAGCCACCGGAGTTTCTTTAAAGACTGCAGGCTTCCAGCGAGGCATCGCTCTGACCATTTTCAAAGCCGATTCATCGCATCCGTAACCGAGACCTTCTTTGATTACAGGATCAGAAACAGATCCTTCGGCGCCAATGTTAAAAACCACCACCACAAAACCTTTGATCCCGGCTTTCCGGGCAGAATCGGGATATAGTGCATGATCCTGAATGAAAACTTGCATGGCGGCATCCCCTCCCGGAAATTCCGGCGGTGTGAGGGAATCCTGTGTCGCCGTTTTCTTACGAATGTGAATGGTTTGGACTTCCTGAGTTTGAGCGAGCAACTGGAAGGATATACAAGAAAACAATAAAGTGAACAGGATCTTATGCATGAACTAAATCCTAATTATAAGTTCCTCAACAATATACAATGCGACCTGATTTTTCTCAATCGCTGGTTACAAAGATAATCTTCCATATCTGATTTTTCAGAAGATTTTAGATTGTGCTATTGTGATCCCGAAAGAACTACTTTTACATATGATTCCCCTCCAAACAATCAATCAAACCTCTTTTTTTGAAGGCAATGGTCCTACATTGATTGTGATTACATTGTTTGTGATGCTTGCCTTGCTGGCCTGTGCCCTTCTCCTGCTCCTTAAAAATTTATTCTTCAAACATCTTCCGATGGCCTTCGGGCCGGCACTTCTGTTTGCGATGCTTGGCGGTCTGCTCGGTATTTTCCTGCATGTTTATGCAATCATTTACCTGGATGCAAGCCGTGATACGAAAATGACCAGCCTCTTCAGTACCTGGGGGCTCTTTTCGCTTTTTACCTTTGCGCACATGCTTGCTGTGCCTCTGCTTGTTCTTGCCTTCCGGGGCAAAACAAGGAAAATAAAAATGCTCGAGGAGGAATTGAAGAAGAAAGGGTAATTTTGAATCTTTCCTGCCATTCAAAGAATCGGGCAGCTCTCTAAAATTAAAAGAAGAATCTCTTTTATGACAATACCAGCCAATGACCCTAAACTGAAATCCTGGATACCCGTGAGGGAAGACAGTGACTTTCCGATTCAGAACCTGCCTTTTGGAATCTTCAAACGGGATGGCAAAATGCCCCGCGCAGGAGTAGCTATCGGTGACTCGGTGGTTGACCTGGCCGAAGCTGCACTTACCGGCTATTTTCGTGAACTGAATGTAAACCTTCAGATTTTTGAAAACAATCACCTGAATCTGGTGATTGGCATGGGTAAGGAGAAGTGCCGCCTACTGAGGCAAATCCTTTCAGACTTACTGAATGCTGAAAACCCGGAACTGAGAGACCGGCCCGATATTCAAAAACGCGTCATCCACAAAATGAGCGATGTGCAAATGCTTATTCCCGTAAAAATCGGAGACTATACCGATTTTTATTCGAGCATTGATCATGCCACCAATGTGGGTAAAATGTTCCGTGACCCGGCCAATGCATTGCTTCCTAACTGGAAGCACCTTCCTGTGGGTTACCACGGGCGTTCATCTTCCATCTGTGTTTCAGGACATAGCTTTCACAGGCCCAAAGGACAAACGAAGCCAGCCGATTCCGACAATCCTGTTTTCGGACCTACCAAGGCGCTGGATTTTGAATTGGAAACGGGTTTTATCATTGGCCAGCCTACGGTTATGGGACAAAGTATTTCCACGGAAAAGGCCGATGATTTTATTTTCGGGATGGTCTTGTTCAACGACTGGAGTGCACGCGATATACAAACCTGGGAATATGTACCCCTGGGTCCTTTCCTCGCCAAAAATTTTGCATCCACCATGTCACCCTGGATTGTTACCCTCGATGCTCTTGAACCTTTCCGGGTGGAGGGTTATAAACAGGATCCTCCCGTGCTGCCCTATCTCCAATATTCCGGAAATAAAAACATCGATATTCAGCTGGAGGTGTCTATCCAGCCAGGGAATGCAGGACCCACAGTGGTCACCCGGTCGAACTACCGCTTTATGTACTGGACCATGGAACAGCAGCTGGCCCACCATACTGTCAATGGATGCAATGTGAATGTAGGCGATATGATGGCCTCCGGAACAATCAGCGGACCTACCGAAGATTCTTTTGGATCGATGCTGGAACTGACCTGGCGCGGAAGCAAGCCCTTGAAGCTGAAAGACGGAACAGAGAGGAAATTCATCAATGACGGAGATTCGGTGATCATCACCGGACATGCGCAGAAAAATGGTTTAAGAATTGGGTTCGGAGAGTGCAAAGCTACCGTTCTGCCGGCTACAGCCCAGATAGGGTAAAAACGATTATTTAGAATTTGATGAACCGAATTTTCGGCCTGGACTTCTTAAGGGCAATATCAATATTTCTCGTGCTTATTCAGCATCAGGGCTGGACCTTGTTAGGATTAACCGGACCATTCCAAATAGGAAGTTTTGGTGTTGAAATATTTTTTGTATTGAGCGGGTTTCTCATTGGAGCTATTCTTATTCGTGACCTCACAAAAAACAATTCCTTTCGTTCCATACGTAAGTTCTGGATTCGGAGATGGTTTCGGATACTTCCTCTTTATTATCTCGTCTTGCTTTTTAAATTTATATGCATAGACCATTCTTTGGGTTACAACATCTTGTATTATGTTTTCTTTCTACAAAATAATTTTTACGGAATTAGTTTTCTAAGTGTGAGCTGGAGTCTTGTCATTGAAGAATGGTTTTATTTATTTTCGCCAATATTTCTATTCCTTGCTATTAAATTTTTTCAATCACCTAAGGGGGTTTTCAACTCAGTACTTCTATTTTTATTGTTTGAAAACATCATCCGGTTCATTTATGTTTATCATGGACACATCCCTTTTGCCGGGGTCAATTCCAGTTTTCCATTCCGGTTCGATTCACTTTTCCTTGGCGTTCTTTTAGCTCATATTAAATTTCACAGCCCTTCAATTTATCTGAAGCTCCAAAGTATTTACATCATGCAGCTTGGTCTCCTTATCATATTTGGATATCTATGGTATCTGTCCATGCATTCCAATCCAGAACATCAGATAGACACGATTTTTTTTCCCAGAACACTGGGGTTCTTCTTTCTTAGCTTTGGTATCACTCTCATTATTCCATTTTTTGACGGTATTAAATCTATCCCTCAGTCTAATTGGGCTCTTCGTTCGTTTTATTTGTTCATCACCTACACAAGTATTTTAACATATTCCATTTACCTTATTCATATGTTCGTTTCCTCTTATTTCGGGAATCATTATCACTTATTTTTGGAAATACCGCTTCTCCAATTTGCATGGAGGACTGCAATAACCTACTTATTTGCTTTTGTTATCTATAAATATTTTGAAAAACCGGCTCTCGATCTCAGGGATCGGTTTTCATGAACTGCTGAATAGAAATTTTAATTCCTTGATAACTTATGACTATACACGATAGTTTTTTTTTAAGTGTGGTCGTTTTATTTTCGCTTCCTCTGAAGGCTCAGCAAAATGCTGTTTATGCGAACGGCTCATTGGGAATAAACCGGAATTATGTATCGGGCGGTATCCGGCATTATATCCACAAGGATGCTTTTCTCAGCCTTGAATTCGGAGGCGGATTGCTCGGCCAGCAAAGTGAATCGGTGAAACCGGGAAGTTCACCTGATGTAACAGGCCAGAACAGTTACAGCAGTTCCATCTCTTCCAGTATTGTGATTGCTCCCGATGGAAATGCCCCGACCAATGCTTATCCTGCAATGCTTCAGACCCGCTTTACAGGTGGCTTTATTCGCGCTGCCTATGACTGGAGATTCCCTTCCCACCGCGACTCTGTATCGGAAGTACCGCGAGGGTTTCGTCTCGGCTTTGAACTGGCCTGGTTTTCCATCATTCAGCGCCAGGATGTCCAGTTACTTATGGTGAACAGCAAAGACACATACGATTATCACGGAACAGCACATGCCAATGCATTGGCTCCCGGTTTCAGGTTGGGTTATGACTTTGTGATTCATCACAAACTGCTGATCTCTCCTGAAATAGCCACACCTTTTTACATTCCCGCAGGGAAGCACGCAAAAACCAACGGACCGTTCGGCAAAGAAAGTGTCGAGCTTCGCCTTGCCATTGGGTGGCTCATCAATAATCCCTCGCGTGAAAAAAATTAGTCTCCTTCTTTTCATTCTGCTGCCGGCTTTCCTTCTGGGTCAAAATCGTAAGGATGATGCTGTAGCGCGGATAAAAGCACTGAAGGAAGGAGCCTTGCTGGTCCGGCTGAAATCCGGCGGATTGCAGAAAACAGCCCTCGAACAATTGGGCGATGCCAAAGCACTCGGGGCTTATTCTAAAAAACTGGAAGAAGAAAACAGCTCGGTCGTAAACGCCTTCCGGCATTTCACATTTTGCCCTGTTTACTTTTTTTACAGCAGCTCCTCCGAAAATATCCGCCATAAAAATCTCAAAGGAGCTCTGTTAAACGCCCAGCTCCAACCCGATTCAACACTATCTCCATCACTGCCGGTTTTCCTTACGGCGGAATTTGGGTTCAGTGATAAACAGCAGATTGAAGGTTTGCTCCTGCTGGATGATCAGTTCAATCCGCTGCCTGCCCCTTTCCCATACCTGATCCGGAAATTCGAAAGCCCTGTCAAAAAAAGAAGCCAGGCAGAGATGGTGGAGGTTTTGGATAAAAAGCTGAAGTCCCTGTCGGAAGAGTGAGAAGGTTGTGGGACCAGATCAGGACACAAATTTTCAGGCGATTCCTCCGATATTAAAATCTTTAGAGCCTATAAATGATGGAGTATTTAAAATGCCCAAATATTAATCATTAGTATTCGGAACACCCTAAAAGCCAAGCGAGCCCTATATTTTAAAGGTATTTCTTGTTGCATGAGATTGAGCCATTTTTGTCTGAGTTCCTTTGCCGACGGACTTCGAGAGAAGTCTAAACCCTCATTCCGGATTAAACTGCAAAAGGATTCCAGCAAAGAGCGAGTGCCGCTGGGCCCCCTACCAATTTTCAAAATTATGAAAGGGGGAAAGCCCGGCCCCGCCCCTTCGCGGGGACATGCCCAAATACATAAAAGTCTTATTCCCATTGGCATCCATAAGGTTCCGAACATCAATTAATATTAGGTCATTAAAGTTCCACTGATTTCTACCCTCTCCTGGCCCCAAATAATTCGTATTTTTGCATTCAGATAAACACCAAGCCCCATCTTTTACTGAATGGATAAAAGTCAAGTCATTGATCTCGAAGAAGAGAAGAAAGAAATTCTTAGGAGGTACCGGGAACTGCTGAAAGCCTGCCGCCGGAAACTCGAAAAAGGAGACAAGGAACTTATCCGGAAAGCCTTTGAAATTTCCATGGAAGCCCATAAGGACATGCGCCGGAAATCGGGTGAACCATATATCTATCACCCCATTGCAGTTGCTCATATCTGTGCGGAAGAAATAGGACTGGGAACTACTTCTGTGGTTTGTGCCCTGCTTCATGATGTTGTTGAAGATACCGACCTCACACTTGAGGACATCAAAGGGCTCTTTGGTGAAAAGGAAGCCAAAATCATTGACGGGCTGACTAAGATCTCCGGAGTATTTGATCAGAGCAGCTCCTTGCAGGCGGAGAACTTCCGTAAAATGCTTCTGACACTATCGGATGACATCCGTGTGATCCTGATCAAACTGGCCGACCGGCTGCATAACATGCGCACGCTGAATTCCATGGCCCGCGATAAGCAGCTTAAAATTGCTTCAGAAACATTATATCTCTATGCCCCCTTGGCTCACCGCCTGGGACTCAATGCGATCAAATCTGAACTGGAAGACCTGGGGCTCAAATACACCGAGCCGGATGTCTATCATGAAATTGAACAAAAGCTTCAGGAGTCAGAACCGGAACGCAAGAAATTCATCAATAAGTTCATCATCCCTATTAAGGAATCACTGGAAGAAGGGGGATTGAAGTTCAAAATTCTGGGCCGCCCCAAATCCATTTTTTCCATCTATCATAAGATCAAGAACAAGGGCGTGCCCTTTGAGGAAATATATGATTTGTTTGCTATCCGCATCATCATCGATGCGGTTCCCGAAACGGAGAAGTCGGATTGCTGGCGCGTATATTCTATTGTCACCGATTTTTATCATCCCAGTCCGGAACGCCTGCGTGACTGGATCTCAACACCAAAGGCAAACGGTTACGAATCGCTCCATACCACCGTAATGGGACCCGATGGAAAATGGGTGGAAGTGCAGATCCGTACCGTTCGTATGGATGAGCTGGCTGAGAAAGGATATGCAGCACACTGGAAATATAAGGAAGATGGTGCCGAAAGGGAAAGTCAGCTGGAGGAGTGGATACGAAAAATAAGGGAGTTGCTTGAAAGTCCTGAGCAAAACGCACTGGATTTTATCGACGACTTCAAGCTGAACCTGTTTGCGGAAGAAATATTCGTATTTACACCAAAAGGTGAAATGAGAACCTTGCCAGCCAATGCCACGGCGCTCGATTTCGCTTTTGATGTGCACACCAAAATTGGCGAAAAATGCATTGGAGCCAAGGTCAATCACAAGCTTGTTCCGCTCAGCCATCCGTTGAAAAGCGGAGATCAGGTGGAAGTGATTACTTCGGGTAAACAAACACCTAAGGACGACTGGCTTGGGTATGTAGTAACAGCCCGTGCCAAAGCCAAGATCAAGAATGCACTGAAAGAGGAGAAAAAAAAGAAAGCCGAAGAAGGAAGGGAAACTCTGGAGCGCAAATTCATACACCTGAAACTGGATTTTACTGTTCAGAACATCAACAATTTCACCAATTACCTCAAGCTGCCGAGCGCTCAGGAGCTCTTTGTAAGAGTTGCGATGGGCATGCTGGATCTGAAGCTTGTGAAAAGCTATCTGAGAGACCGCGAAAAGAAACCCGGCAAAGTTGCCCATAAGCCTGGTGAGCAACAGCCGTCCCTTGAACAGATGGTCACCAATGTCCGCGGAAAATCGGATATGCTTATCCTCGGCGAGAACCTTGATAAAATCGATTACAAACTCTCT
>DASYGQ010000364.1:0-6257 GCA_035999585.1 Bacteroidia bacterium
CAACCGAGTGGGGACTCTTCCGGACTCCCGATTTCGATCAGGTTATTTCATTGCTCAAAAGCAAAGTGATCTTTGACGGAAGAAACTTGTACGGGATTGATCAGATGAAACAGCTTGGATTCTACTACAGCTCGATCGGAAGAGAAACGGTGATTCCGGGATAAAGGAAAAGGATCTCAGTTTTTACAATTGCAATTCGCGGAAAAGAAAATCTTCACGTTGGGAAGAAGCCCGGCAATGTGGCTCTGCTCCTGATCTGAAATGAGAATCACCCGAAGGTCGAGCACTTTCAGCTTTTTAAGGTTTCTCAGTTCATCCGGAAAATGATCGAGGTTATTGCTCCACAAATCCAGGTATTCAAGGTTTACGAGATTCCCGATCTGAGGAGGCAGGAGCGACATTTCATTCTGATTCATGATCAGCCAGCGCAGGTTTGTCAGCTGTCCTATTTCCGGAATAAACGCTTCCACATCATTTCTGGAGATGGCAAAATACTGAAGATCTTTCAGCGTCCCGATTTCGGGAGGAATCTCCTTGATCTTATTATGACTCAGATCCAGATACTGCAGGTTTTTAAACTGAAAAACGGCGGCCGGAATCTCTTTGAGCTTCTGTTTTCTCAGGCTAAGACGGATCACCTTATCGGGTTCTTTCAAAGCCTGAGCCAGATCTGTATAGAGTCGGGTCGTATCGAGTGAGAGAGAATCCAGAAGCACCCCGTGCTGTGCTTTAGCCACGGGAGAAAATCCTGCCAACAGGAACACGCACAATACACATGCTTGTGCGAATGATTTCCAAATCCTTTTGCCTGTTTTTTTCAAGTGATTTACAATCTTTTTGATCTTTGGTAATGGATCCTCTAATCTGCTTTTTTTATGGACCGCGGATTATCATGATTTGTTATGATAAAAATGGATTGGATTAATCATGACAATCATAATAATCCGCGGCCTATTACGCAATCCATTTATTCGCCTGAATGAAAATACTTCGGCGTTCGATATTCGGCGTTCAGTATTCGATATTCTTTTCTGCCTCAGCAATTCCTTCCCTGTTTAAATATCCGGAGCGTCTCTTCCCGGTCGGCATGCAATTGCTGTTTGAGTTCTTCAAGTCCTGCAAACCTGATTTCATCCCTGATTCTTTTTACAAAACGGATGCCAATCTGAGTTTCGTATATGTCTTTATCAAAGTTAAGGATATTTACCTCAATGGTTCGTTCGGTGCCCTCAACGGTTGGGTTCATGCCGATGCTCATCATACCCATCCAGTCCTTTCCTTCACACTGCACCTGAACCGCATAAATTCCATCAGCCGGAACCAGTTTCAAGGGATCACCGATCCGGATATTGGCAGTCGGATAGCCCAATGTGCGGCCCAGTTTTTTACCGGTTACGACGGTACCGCTGAACGAATAGGGTCTCCCCAGGTAAGCAGATGCCGTTTCCAGATCACCTTCCAGGAGCGCTTTCCTTATTTTAGTGGAGCTGACCTCCACCTGATCAACATCCTGTGCGGGTATTTCTTCCACATCAAATCCGTAAAGCGGTCCGAATTCCTTCAGATGCTCAAAGCTGCCTTCCCTGTTCCGCCCGAAATGATGGTTGTAACCAATCACCAGTTTGCGTGTCCCGATCCGGTTTACGATGATGTTGCGCACATAATCCAGAGAAGAAAGTCGTGAAAACTCCTTTGTAAAAGGGAGGATGATCAGATGCTGCACGCCTGCTTCTTCGAGGAGGCTTATCTTTTCATCCAGGGTACTGAGCAGGCGAAGGGAATTATCATCGGGGTACAGGACAAGACGAGGGTGAGGGTTAAATGTCAGGACGGTGGATTCGCCACCGATCTCAGCCGCCAGTTCATTCAGGCGATGGATGATACGGCGATGGCCCAGGTGAACGCCATCGAAAGTGCCCGTAGTTAATACCGGCGCTTTAATCCCCTTAAAACTATCAACATCTGTATATACTTTCACCTGCTGTGGCCTCGATAATGATGCTGAAACGATCGGCTAATCCTGAATCCGGGGCAATGAAAATCCACCCTCCGGTTTCAGGGCCGGGATCAAAATTAGATATTTTAATTTTATTAACAATCATTCCCTCATTTGAGCGATTTATAGTACTTTCGCACTCGAAATATCAAAACGGAGCAGGTTTCACACGTTTTCAGGACCTGTTCTTAACCAAAAAATAACCTAATTCTTAGCCTTAAACATGTCACAAGTAACCGGAAAAATTACACAGGTGATCGGCCCCGTAATCGACGTTTGTTTTGATGCAGGCGGTAAATTACCGAACATCCTGGATGCCCTTGAAGTGGTGAAAACCAACGGGCAAAAGGTCATCCTTGAAACCCAGCAACACGTTGGAGAAGACACAGTAAGAACCGTTGCGATGGATTCTACTGACGGACTTTCCCGCGGAATGACAGTTGTTTCAACCGGATCTCCCATTACCATGCCTACCGGCGACAAAGTGAAAGGACGCCTGTTTAACGTTGTTGGCGAAGCCATCGATGGTATCGGGCCAGTGAGCAATAAAGGCGGATACGCCATTCACCGTTTCCCTCCCAAGTTTGAAGATCTCAGCACTTCCACGGAAGTTCTTTTTACAGGTATTAAAGTTATTGACCTGCTCGAGCCTTATGCAAAGGGCGGTAAAATCGGTCTCTTCGGAGGTGCCGGTGTAGGTAAAACCGTGTTGATCATGGAGCTGGTGAATAACATCGCCAAAGCTTATTCAGGTCTCTCGGTATTTGCCGGTGTGGGCGAAAGAACACGCGAAGGGAATGACCTTCTGCGCGAATTCCTCGAGTCAGACGTTATTAAATATGGCGAAGAGTTCAAGCACAGCATGGAAAAAGGCGGCTGGGACCTTAGCAAAGTGGATGAAAAAGCACTTCTTGATTCCAAAGCAACCCTTGTGTTCGGTCAGATGAACGAGCCTCCGGGAGCACGTGCACGCGTAGCCCTGTCGGGTCTTACCATGGCAGAATATTTCCGCGATGGAGACGGTGAATCAGGAGGCCGCGATATCCTTTTCTTTATCGACAATATCTTCCGCTTCACACAGGCCGGAGCTGAAGTATCCGCACTTCTCGGACGTATGCCTTCTGCGGTGGGTTATCAGCCTACGCTTTCTACAGAAATGGGATTGATGCAGGAGCGTATCACCTCCACCAAGAGAGGTTCCATCACATCGGTTCAGGCCGTTTATGTACCTGCGGATGACCTGACCGATCCGGCACCTGCAACCACATTTGCCCACCTGGACGCTACAACTGTATTGAGCCGTAAGATTGCCGAGCTGGGTATTTACCCTGCTGTGGATCCTCTTGACTCAACTTCCCGCATCCTCACTCCTGTTGTTCTGGGCGATGCTCACTACAACACTGCACAGCGTGTGAAAATGATCCTGCAGCGTTACAAAGAGCTTCAGGACATCATCGCCATCCTGGGTATGGATGAGCTTTCGGAAGAAGATAAACTGACTGTACACCGCGCACGCCGTGTTCAGCGTTTCCTGTCACAGCCGTTCCACGTTGCGGAGCAGTTTACAGGTCTGAAAGGTGTTCTTGTTCCTATCGAAGAAACCATCAAAGGATTCAATATGATCATGGATGGTGCAGTGGATGAATATCCGGAAGCTGCCTTCAACCTGGTAGGATCCATTGAAGATGCCATTGCAAAAGGCAAAAAGATGCTTGCTGAAGCCAACTAACAAACGAATCAAGAGATAGCGATACGATGTATTTAGAAATCATTACTCCGGATAAGAAAGTGTTCAGCGGCGAGGTTAAATCCATTGTTCTTCCGGGAACAGACGGATCATTCGGCCTCCTCAATCACCACGCTCCGATCATCTCTTCCCTGAAAAAGGGAACACTCAAAGTCACCGACACGGCTGATTCCGTTCAGAACTTTGAGATCAAAGGCGGTGTTGTGGAAATGCTGAACAACAAAGTAATCGTACTGGCTGAATAAAACATCAGGAATAAAAATCAAAACGCCTCCTCTCAGGAGGCGTTTTGATTTGCGCCAATCAATCAATGATGCTGTTAAACTTTACAAATCCTCTGCAATGAAAAAAAATCTTTGGGCTGCGATTATCCTCTTCCTTTCTACAGTCCAGCTGCATGCGCAGAAGAAAGTAGAGTTCCCTTCAAAAGACGGCGTCATCATGACAGCCAATTTTTTCAAAGTCAATGATACACTGCCCTATTTCATTCTTTGTCACCAGGAAGGCTCCGGCAGGGCCGAATACGATGAGACAGCGCATAAATTCATGAAACTGAATTACAATATTCTCGCTATCGACATGCGTTCGGGAAACGAATTCAACGGAATAAAAAACGAAACAGCCCTCAAGGCAAAAGAGCAAAATAAAGGTACCGGACTGCTTAATTCAGAGCAGGACATACAGGCTGCCATTGATTATGCCTGGAACAAATCAAAAAAGAAAGTGGTTTTGGTGGGCAGCTCTTACTCTGCTTCGCTCGTGCTCAAAATTGCAGCCTCCGATCCCCGTGTGAAAGCCGTACTGAGTTTCAGTCCTGCAGAATATTTCGGTAAAACACTCAGCATCCGCGAAAGCATCAAAAATCTTTCCACTCCGGTGTTTGCCGCTTCCACAAAAGAAGAAGCCCCGGCCCTGAGCCGCCTCATTGCCGACATTCGCTCTCCGCTCAAGCTACAATACATCCCAACCGCCAAGGGCGAGCATGGCTCCAAAGCCCTTACCGGGAAAAATGAAGAAAGCCAGGAATGCTGGCTTTCGCTGCTGTTGTTTATGAAGCAGCTGAAATAGAACGCAATCAAATCCAAACCCCTCAAAGGAAGGACAATATATCAGGCTTTCAGCTTTTTGTTTTGAAGGTGGCGTTTGCTGTCGCGTTTTGTTTTCTTCGCGAGGTTTTTTTCGAACGCTTCTGAAAGATCCGTGCCCGTCTGGTTAGCCAGGCAAATCAGTACAAACAATACATCAGCAAGTTCTTCAGAAAGTTCCTTGCCTTTATCCTTTTTCTTAAAGCTCTGTTCTCCGTATTGCCTCGCAATGACTCTGGCCACCTCGCCCACTTCCTCTGTAAGCATAGCCATATTGGTGAGCTCCGAGAAATAGCGTACCCCGTATTTCTTGATCCAGTCGTCGACTGTTTTCTGTGCCTGTGCGATGGTCATGGACTTGTTCATGGAGCAAATGTATCTGGATTCTGGATTTCTATTCACTGGTGTTCGGAACCTTACGAACATTAATGAAGTTAAGGCTTTGGGGTATTGGGGCATGCCCCCGCGAAGGGGCGGGGTCGGGCTTTCGGCACTCGCTCTTTGCAGCAAGGAATTCTCTGAAGTTTTCGATATCGCTTAAATGCATGGATTCCTCAATCAGATTCGTAGCTGCAAAGGAGCTCAGACAAAAATGCCTCAATCCCTCATGCAAAAAAGGAAAAAAAAACTCTGAATCAATTGCCTCCATTGGGTTTTATCATGTTCCGAACAGTAGAGATTTCTATTCTTTGTTGGCTGAATCAATAAGTATGGTCACAGGCCCGTCGTTCAGAAGGGCTACCTTCATATCCGCGCCAAACATACCGGACTGAACCTCGCGTCCCAGGTCGTGTTCAGCCATTTTCAGAAAGGCTTCATACAAGGGAATGGCTTTATCGGGTCTGGCTGCTTTTATATAGGAAGGCCTGTTGCCTTTTTTGGTGGAGGCCAACAGGGTGAATTGGGAAATAATCAGGAGACCCCCTCCTGTTTCTTTAACGGAGAGGTTCATTACACCGTCAGAATCATTGAAGATCCGGAGGTTCACGAGTTTTTGAGAAAGCCATGCGGCATCTTCTCCCGTATCTGTCTCCGTAATCCCAACAAGCACCAACAAGCCGGAGCCAATGGAGCTTTTCAATAAGCCATCAATAGTAACAGATGCAGAAGTGACCCGTTGTATAACCAGTTTCATAATGAATGTACGCGTTCTTAATAATGCCTTCGAAATTCGAAATTCGGTGTTCGATATTCGATATTCTTTTTCATTCGTATTCCTTATCCAGTTCTTCCCCGCTCATGAGGCCCAGATAACTTGTGTAACGGGAAAGGGCAATATCGCCATTGCGCACGGCTTCAAGCACAGCGCATTTGGGCTCATTGATATGGCGGCAGTTATTGAATTTGCACTGGTTCATGAGCGCCCGCATCTCCGGAAAGAAATGAGACAGTTCCTGCTTCTCCATGTCCACAATGCCCAGCTCTTTGA
>DASYGQ010000370.1:0-4597 GCA_035999585.1 Bacteroidia bacterium
TTTATTGACAATCATTCTGACGGCGATCCGCGCACAGGCGCAGCAAACCAATAATGACTTGCTTCCCCTTCTCCTGAAAAAAAATCTGATCACACAGGCAGAGGCTGATTCCATCCGTGCTTCGGGACAGAGTCAGGAAAAGACAGGCATTAAATCCAGAGGAAAACTCTGGGGCGTGGTTTATACCGATGTTATTTACAAGGCACATGCCGATTCCGCCAAAAGAGGAAACCTTCAATATTCGGCACAGCCCAAAGATTCATCGGGGCTGGATTTTCGCCGGATTTTTCTGGGTTATAATTTTGACATCAGCGATCGTTTCAGCTCAGAGTTTATTCTGGCACACGAAACCCCGGCAGATGTCTTACAAAGCGGCAACCGGGCCGTGTTTGTGAAAGCGGCCAACATCCGCTGGAAAAACATTTTCCCGGGAGCCGACCTGGTAGCGGGTCTTGCCTCCACCCCTGCCGTTTTCTTTGCTTCCGAAAAGATCAACGGAGGCTCCAACCTATGGACGTATCGCTCCGTGGAACGATCCATTGCCGATCAGCGAAAACTGGCCAGCTCCTCGGACGCAGGTTTGTTGCTGCAGGGACATATCGGTAACAAAGGAAACTTCGGTTATAATTTCATGGCGGCGAATGGTTCGGGAACGAAACCGGAAGGCGATAAATTTAAGAAGCTATATGGAGAAGTCTATGGTAAATTTTTCAATCAGCACCTGGTGATCGACCTCTATTCCGATTTCGAACGGAGCAAGCTCACACCCTACCAGCAATCGAAAGCGCTTTTCAAGGCACTCATAGGCTGGCAGACAGAGCGGTTTACCTTAGGCGCAGAGGCGCTGCAACAGCTTCAGCAGAACGCGAGTATTTACACGGAAGGGAATGTGGTCAACCCGGGTAGTCCGGGCAGTCATAAAGATACGGTGCAGGCTGTGGCATTCGGGCTGTCGTTTTTCGCCAAATGGAATCTTCTTCCCGGTAAGCTCGCTGTTTTTGCCCGCTATGATTATTTCAACCCGGACACCCGTTTTTCAAAAAACAATTTTTACTCCGCGTCTTATTCGGGAAATACGGTGCAGCGTTTCATCACAGCAGGCATCGATTATTCCCCGGCTAAAAATGTGCACCTGATCCCCAACATCTGGTGCAATCAGTACGAAGCAAGCAGCGATGCCTATAACAAAGTGCATGACAGGAGTCTCTTGCAAAAAGATTATGATTTCGTATACAGGCTGACGATTTACTATGTGCTCAGGTAAAGAAATGATCAGGAAGGGTTCAGAGGTCTTCTTCCTTGAACTGAAGCTCAAACAGCCTGCGGTATTGCCCGTTGAGTTGCAGCAATTCCTGGTGACTGCCACGTTCCACAATCTGTCCATGGTCCATGACCAGAATGCAGTCGGCCCGCTGAATGGTCGCAAGCCGGTGAGCAATAATCACGGAGGTGCGGCCTTCCGTGAGCTTGTCGGTCGCATGGCGGATGAGGATTTCCGATTCTGTATCGATCGAGGAGGTCGCTTCATCCAGGATCAGAATGCGGGGCTGGTATACATAAGCCCGGATGAAAGCGATGAGCTGGCGCTGCCCTACTGAAAGCACGGCTCCACGTTCCTGCACATTGTAATCGTATCCGCCCGGCAGCGAGGAAATGAATTCGTGTGCACCCACTGCTTTGGAAGCTTCGATCACCTGTTCGCGGGAGATATCCGGATTATTCAGCGTGATGTTATTGGCGATGGAGTCGGAAAAAAGAAATACATCCTGCAAGACCACTCCAATATTTCTGCGAAGAGAAGCCAGGTCATAATCGGCAATATTTTTTCCGTCGATCGTGATTTCACCTTTCTGGAATTCGTAAAAGCGGTTCAGCAAATTGATCACTGAGGATTTGCCGGATCCGGTAGCGCCGACCAGGGCAATGGTCCCACCCTCTCTCACTGAAAAAGAAATGCCTTTGAGCACATACTCTTCAGCGGTATAGGCAAACCATACATTCCTGAATTCAAGCCGGCCCCGTATTCCATCCGCATTTTCCTTTCCGGGGACATCGAGCTTGTCCTGTGTATCAATGATCTTGAACACCCTTTCGGATGCCACAATACCCATCTGAAGCGTATTGACGCGATCAGCCAGCATGCGGATGGGGCGGAACATCATGTATATCAGAATCACGAAAAAGGTGACTTCGCCATAGTCGATCGAGCCGGAAAACATTTTCATGCCGGCATACCAGACCAGCAAAGCGAGGGAAAGAGCCGAAAGCAATTCAACAACAGGGAAAAACACCGAATAGGCGAATATGGAACGGATATTTGCATCCCTGTGAGCACCGTTGATATCCCGGAATTTTTTCATTTCCGTCTCTTCCCTGTTGAATATCTGAACGATTTTCATTCCCGTGATGTGCTCCTGTACAAATGCGTTCAGCCGGGCCACCTGGGTACGTACATCCTGGAATGTGGTTTTGATTGCGTTCTTGAAGACGTATGTGGCAAACAGCAGCAATGGAATGGAAATCATGACGACCAGCGCCACCTGCCAGGAAACGTAAAGCATGGTGATCAGGAAAACGATGAGTGTCATCAGATCACCCAGGATGACGATGAAGCCCTGGGAAAAAATATCGGCAATGGCTTCAATGTCGGAAACAATCCGGGTGACCAGAGTACCCAAAGGTGTGCGGTCGAAATAATTAAGCCTGAAACCGGTCACATGACGGAACAAATAGGTCCGGATATCCCGGATGATGTTTTGACCAAGCCAGTTTGTCATGTAGGTATTGGCAAATTGCATGAGCGCCTCCAGAAAAAGCATGACCAACAGAATAATGGTATTGCGAAGAAGGCCCTGCGGGTCTTTTTGAATGATGCAATGATTCATGGTATACATGACCAGGAGAGGTCTTACCACTGAAAGCAGGGAAAGCGTAAGCGTGGAAGCGATGGCGAGTGAAAAAACGGTTTTATAGGGCCTTACGAAACGGAAGACTTTTTTCAGTTGCCCGGAATCGAATATTTTACCGCCGGATGTTTTCTTTTTCGTGCTCATCATTCGAAGATTTCCGGTGGATAGGTAATGTTTACCAGAAAAAGCCCGCAGGCTGGAACGGATGATCCCGCATCCGAGCGGTTTTTACCTTCAATGATTCGTCTCAGATCCGTTTCGCTGAGGCGTCCCTTTCCCATTTCCAGCAGAGTTCCCACAATCGCCCGGACCATATTACGCAGAAAACGATCGGCGGTAATATGAAAACGGAGTCCATTGGGAGTGGCAATCCAGCCGGCCTCCATGATTTTGCAGATATTCGTTTTCACCTGGGTGAGGTTCTTGCTGAAGCAGCCGAAGTCGGAATACTCAAACAGAATCCGGCTGCCGCGGTTCATGGCTTCCAGATCAAGGTTATTACGGCAAAGCATGGCCCGGTCTTTCAGAAACGGATCTTTGACATGGGTGATGTGATAATGATAGGTCCGGGAGGTGGCATCAAAACGGGCATGCGCATCGGGTCTGACACGAAAGATATTCCTGGCTGCGATGTCTTCCGGCAAAATGCAATTGAGGTGGTAGATGAATTCCTTGTCTTCGGCCAGTTTATCGTTAGCAGAATCAAAATGCGCAAAGAAATCGGAGGCATGCACACCGGTATCCGTCCGCCCGCATCCAAGGGTTTCTGTCTTCTCACGCATGAAGGTGGAAAGGGCAGCATCGAGCACAGCCTGAACGCTCAGGGCGTTCGCCTGCACCTGCCAGCCATGGTAGCGTGTGCCTTTGTATGTGAGTTGAAGAAAGTAGCGTTGCACCTGAATATGAAAGGTCAAAGTTAATCATTTGCAACGTGCCGGAGCTGTCAGGGTCTATTCATTCGATTTACTGAATCAGCCATAGAAGCATATCTTTTTTTACTTTTGGGAATGCAGCGGATTGCCTTGCTTTCTGACACTCATAATTTCCTGGATCCCGGACTTTACAAATACCTGGAGTCCTGTGATCAGATCTGGCATGCGGGTGATATCGGGACGATTTCCATCTGTGAGGAATTGAGAAAAATAAAGCCCCTGGTGGCTGTTTACGGGAACATCGACGGTATGGATATTCGCAGGGAATATCCGGAAAACCAGGAGTTCAGCTGCGAAGGAGTGAAGGTTTTCATGACCCACATCGGCGGGTATCCCGATCATTACCCCACGGCTTTGAGGACTCAGTTAGAAATGAAAAAGCCAAACCTCTTTATTTGCGGACATTCGCATATACTGAGGGTGATTTATGACAGGAAGCTTCATCTTTTACATATCAATCCCGGAGCAGCCGGTATTCATGGCTTCCACCAGAAGAAGACCCTGGTCCGTTTCAGCCTTGAACAGGGAAATATTACCGATCTGGAAGTCATTGAATTAGGCTCGCGATGAAATCTATTTTTATCTTTCAAATAATTTGCATTTCAAATATTATTTGTAATATTGCATCACAATTCTCAGTGAAGGGCCGGATTTGACAGGGTTAAGAAATCAAAAATTACTTCGTTTCTCCCCACCTCGGTTTTATGAACATCTTCATACAATTTAGTATAATTTCAAAACATTCCTCTTATTAGA
>DASYGQ010000401.1:0-8869 GCA_035999585.1 Bacteroidia bacterium
TGGGGGAAAGAATGATCTCTGTTCTGCGGTTTTTGGCTCTGCCTTCCGGAGTGTCATTGCTGGCGACCGGAAAGTTATCTCCTTTTCCGGATGCCGTAAGACGTTTGGCACTGACATCATATTTTTCGGTCAGTTGCCTGACAATGTTGGTGGCGCGGGCCACGCTCAGATCCCAGTTGTCGGCATAACGGCTTGTTTTGATTGGGATGTTATCGGTATGACCCTCTATGAAAATATCAATATCCTGATTCTTATTCAGAACTTCAGCAAGCTTCTGCAAAGCCTCCAGCCCCTTGGCTTCAACCTCGGCGCTGCCTGATTTGAAAAGGAGTTTGTCGGACATCGAAACATATACCTTTCCGTTTTTCACCTTAACGGTGAGCTCGTCGGATTTGAAGCCAAGCAGTGCATTTTTCACAATCGCATTCAGGCGGGAGGTTGCAGAGTCCTGTCTCGCAATCATAGCCTGCATTTCTTTTAGCTTCCGTTCCTGCTCCTGCATTGTTCTTGCCTTGATGTCAAGCTCTTTTGATTTATTATCGAGTTCCGCACTCAATTGGGCAAGCTTCATCCCTGAAGTGCTTGACAATTTCCGGTATTGCTCTTTCAAGGAAATATATTTGCCATCCAATCCTGCATACTCAGCCTTTGAATTTCTCAGTGCATCAGCCAATGCCAGTGTATCGACTTTAAGGCTTTTACATTCCACCAGCAAACTGTCTCTTTGCTTTACAGCTCGCTTGTAGCGTTTAGTCTGGAAGAATTCATCCACTTTCTTTTCCAGCGGGCTATTTGTCTTGCAGGAAACCATGGTCAGGCAAATGGAAAAAAGGAGGATCTGAACGGAAATCTTCATGACCGCACAGGATGCGGAGATCGCTGGGGTTGACACTCTGACAAGACTCGTATCAGATGAGGCTGCCTTATTCTTGGGGTCTTTATTTTTCATGGTATTCAGTTTAAACGCAGAAGAATCTTTATTAATTGCTAATACATCATCCAGAAAATTGCGATGATGCTCAAGATAAGAGTAGCAATAGCGATCAGGATTCTCGTTTTCTGCAAATCCATATCCCTTGCCTCCTTCTGCTTTACCGTTTTTACAATTCTGCTGATGAGCTTATCGGCCAGTTTAGCGGAATCATTTTCTTTGATGAGATAATCATAAATCCCATGGCCCATATACTCCAGGAAAGCGGAAGAGCTGTTGGGAGCAGAAAGGATAATGACAGGGATTTTGTAAAAATGTTTTTTAAGAGCGTGAAGCACCATAGCGCCGTTCATACCCGGTAATTTATCATCAAGCACGACTACGTCCGGATTCTGATGCAAATTCCCGAGCATCTCTTCACCGGTATGGTAATGCAGGATTTTAAATTCCGGACTTTTTTGTAATTTATATTTGAGAAGAAACGTGCAGACTTCACCATCTTCAACAATAAACAAGGTATAAAGCCTATTTTTCTTCATTTTGTCCGGAAAGGGTTGGGGTTTCCCTTCATCGGGAGCAAATTGCTACAGGATGATTAAAAAGGAATTAATCACGCATTAAAATCGAGTTAATGTGCTGAAGTTATCGGGAAAAGAACAGTAAAAGTAGTTTCCGAATTCAGTGCGGACCGGATCTCTATCCTGCCTTTATGGAGTTCAATTATTTTTTGAGTAAGTGCCAGACCAAGTCCGCTGCCAGCCTTTCCTTCAGCATTGCTTGCCCTGAAAAAAGGCTGGAATACCCTGGAAATTTCAGAAGAAGGGATTCCAGAACCGCCATTGACAAAACGAAGGAGTATTTCTTCTTTGTTTACACTGAAGAAAACGCGGATGGTATCAGTGTAAGAATACTTGCAGCCATTGTCCAGCAGATTCAGAAAGGCGGTCTTCATCAGGGCTTCATTCCCCATAATACTTAAGAAGCGTTCATCTTCCGGAAGAGATTCCATGGTGATGCTTACCGATGAGCCCGGGTGTGTCGCTATCAGTTCTTCCCGGGCGGCAAAAAGAAGATCATCCAGCCTGATCGGCCCTAATTTCAGGAAACCGACGCCGGATGTAGCTTGCGCCAGTCCAAGCAGATTGTTGAAAATCCTGCTTAAATTTTCAATATCAATGAGCAAAGAAGCGAGCATCTCTTTGTATTCGTGTGGATCCCGGGTCCTCAACAGGGTTACTTCCACATGGCCTTTCATTGCTGTCAGCGGTGTCCGGAGTTCGTGGGAAGCATTGGATATAAATCCTTTCTGAGCCTCAAATGCTTTTTCTATACGGTCCAGCATTTGGTTAAATGTTACCGCCAGGCGTTCCAGTTCATCCTGCCGTTTGCCCTCGTCAAGTCTCAGATTGAGTTCTGCCGCCGTTATTTTGTCCACATCATTTATGAGACGGCTGATGGGCTGAAGTGTACTTCCGGAAAAGCTCCAGCCCAGAACATAAGAACAGGAAACAGCCAAAATGCCTCCAATGAGCAAAATAATTCTCAGGCTTCTGAGACCGCTAAATCCAAGTTCATCATAGGCCGCAACAACAACTTTATAATGAGCCAGTTTTCCTGGATAAACAAATCCCAAAGCTTCATTATTACCCAAATAAAACGAATAATCATTTTCCCTGATACGCCCGGGAAAATCGCGAGCCAGTGCCAAAGTTTCCGGGCCGGGACCATGGCTGTAAATCAGTTGATTTGAACTGTCAAACACATATAAAATTTCTCCGTAAAGCGCATTCTTGGTGTTCCTGTCGATCTCCTTGAGCAAACCGGTATCCAATTGTTTTATATTGTCAAGAAGCTGCGAAATGGTAATTCCTCTGTTCTTCAGCCTTGTAAGAAATTCCGACTCGCGGTGGAGGGAAGAGAAATAATAAACACTCAGTGAAAAGAGGGTAAATAAAGCCGTTACAATCAGGCTGAACCGGATGGTTAATCGTTTGCGAATATCCATTTTCAGGCCTCTTTGATGATATAACCCATGCCGACAAGCGTATGAATAAGTTTTGGGGAGTAATTCTTGTCTATCTTGTTACGAAGAAAGCTGACATACACATCAATAATGTTCGTTCCGCTGTCGAATGTTATCTCCCACACCTTCTCTGCAATTTCAGCACGGGAAACAACCTTATTTTTGTTTCGGAGGAAGAACTCAAGCAGCTGAAATTCTTTTGCCGTTAATTCAATTTGCTTGCCGGAACGGCTGACTGTTTTTGCATTCAGGTCCATTTCGAGGTCAGCCAGCTTCAACATATTATTGGATTGCATTGCGGACCCCGATCTTTTTAAGAAGACCCGGACTCTTGCCAGAAGCTCCTTGAATTCGAAAGGTTTAACAAGATAATCATCCGTTCCGGAATCAAATCCTTCCAGCTTATCTTCCATTGTACCCAAAGCGGTAAGCATAATGATAGGAATAGAACCGTTGTGGTTCCTTATTTGTTTGCAAACTTCATATCCATTTATCTGGGGAAGATTAATATCCAGAATGATCAGTTCATAGGGCGATGCCAGTGCCATCTTTTTGCCAATGATTCCATCGTACGCCACATCCACCTGAAAGCCATCTTCTTCCAAACCCTTTCTGATAAATGATGCCACCCTTCGGTCATCTTCAATAACAAGTATGTGCGCTCCAGCCATAAGTCAAATATAGGGTGCTTTGCACAGTTCGCGGGTAATATGCATTTAATTTTCTCTTTAATCACATTTTAATGTCCGATTAATTCAGCTTTAATGATGCCAGAACAGCTTTGTGGCATTAATAGATGAATTATTCATTTTATTGATTTGTAATCGGTTTTAACTTCAGCAGCAAATAGTATGAAAACAACTAAATTCTTTCTAATCCTTCTTATCCCTATTGTTTTGTTTTCCTGTGTGAGTTCAAAGAAATACAAAACAATGAGCGCTCAATTTAAAAAATCAGAGGAAACCGAAAAAAATTGCGCAGATGAATTGAAAAAGGCGCAAGCTGAAAACAAGGAAATGTCAAAAGAAAAGGCTGACCTCCAGGCTCAAACAGAATACCTGAAAAAGAACAGCACCCAGGTATTAAATGCGCTTCAGGATATGTCTGTCCTTTCCGGCAAACAAGCAGAAAGCGTCAAGCAATCGCTGGAAAATATCAATAAAAAGGATGCCTATATTATGAATTTGCAGTCCGCTATCCAACGCAAGGATTCTCTGAACCTGATTTTGGTTACAAATCTTAAAAGCAGCCTGAAGGATGTGAACGATAAGGATATTAATATCAAAGTAGAGAAAGGTGTAGTCTATGTGGATATTTCGGACAAGCTTCTTTTCAACAGCGGGCAGTATACCGTTACTGAAAATGCGAAGAAAGTACTCGGGAAAGTGGCAACGGTTCTTAATTCCCATCCCGATATCGAAATAATTGTCGAGGGACATACGGACAATGTTCCCATTCACTCGGGCTGCATGGAGGATAATTGGGATCTAAGTGTTAAAAGAGCGACTTCCGTGGTACGTATTCTGGAAAAGCAATATAAAATAGCTCCTACCAGAATGACTGCTGCCGGGCACAGCAAGTATGCAGAGGTTGCATCCAATGACACGGATGCTGGCAGGGCCTTAAATCGCCGTACGCGGATAATAATCATGCCGCAACTTGATCAGTTTTTCAAACTAATGACTAAATAAAACAATCTAAATCAATGACCATGAAAAAAATGACTCTGATTCTTGCCTCTGCATTCCTTTTCGGGGGATTATCCTTCGCTCAGAATGGTTCCAAACCAGCTCCTAAAAAACCCGAATCAAAGAAGGAAGCAAAAAAAGCAGACAAGAAAACAGATGCTAAGGCAAAGAAAGAGAATGTAAAACCGAAGTAAAAGAGCTTTAGGGCTTTACTCTTTGATCCGGTTAAAAGGGCCTCCTGGTTTAGGGAGGCCCTTTACTTTTTATCGGCTTCTCAACCAGCACAACAATGCTTCACATAATCCCCCTGCCGCAAATTTAAAGGATTCGCGACGGAGCAATCATTAATTTTCTGACATTCTAAAACCCAACCGTGGCCCATGTTTTAGAAACGTTTTTGCATGAGGGCATGCCTTCGCTGAAGCTTCGGTTACCAAAGGATTGTAGCCTGCGCCTTTAGAAGGAGGTGAAAAGAAGAGAAAGCAAACACGGCTTCGGCGACTGAAAGGGTTTTTTTGCATGAGGGATAGTAGCCTACGCCTTTAGGGTGAGGTGAAAAAAAGGGAAACTAAACAAGGCTTCGGCTACCGAAGGTCACCTACGCTGAAGCTTCGGCGACTGAAAGAGGCATTTTTTTGCATGAGGGATAGTAGCCTACGCCTTTCGGGTGAGGTGAAAAAAAGGGAAACTAAACAAGGCTTCGGCTACCGAAGGAGGCATTTTTGCTTTGCCTGCTGAATCCGCCTTAGGCGGAGAAAGCATGGTCTGAGCTCCTTTGCCGACGGACTTCGAAAGAAGTCTAAATCATCATTCCGGATTAAACTGCAAAAGGATTCCAGCAAAGAGCGAGTGGCGCCAAGCCCCCTACCAATTTATATAATTTATGAAAGGGGGAAAGCCCGGCCCCGCCCCTTCGCGGGGACATACCCAAATAAATAAAATCCTTACTCCATTGTCACCTATAAGATCCCAAACACCAGTGATTCCAAATCCCCATCAACAAGAGTTTAGTAAATCAAAAAGCCTCCATCAGCAATGCTGACAGAGGCTTTTATATATAAACGATTCTTACTGCCTATTTCAGAATCACAGTTCCGGAACCAATCACACGGTTACGGGTATTCACCTTGTAAATATAAGTACCAGCACTGAGGTTGCTCCGCTCCATGCGGAATTCAGAGGTATTGATATGTTCGATGGTACGAACCATTTTCCCGTTTACATCAAAGAGAGAGAAGGTAAGGTCGCCCTGCGGTGCTCCGCTGATGCTAAAGGTAACGGCATCGGCAGAAGGGTTCGGATAGGCAATAACGTTGTTCTCGTAGGCTTTGAGTTCAAAAATGCCTGTCGCGGTTATAACGACAGCCTGGATCATAGGTCTGTAAGGCGTCAGACTTGTCAGGCCGCCCATATCGCGCCAGGTTGATGTTGGAGAAAAAGTTTTACGGAAATAACATCCTGTCCGCACAGGGTTGCCTTCTTTCTGACAACCTACAGGGTAATACCCGGTAACAGGCTGACCGACTCCGATGTAGAAATAAGTGCCATAAACCCTTGGAGAGTTAGGCATTGCGAAGGTGTGGTATTTGCCTGTATCAGCAGCGGTAATGGTATAAGTGGCGGATGAGTCAAGCTTGGCACCTGTGGAGTCGAAAACGATTGCATAGATGGATTTTCCAACTGAAGCGGAGTCATTCGCAAGATAAACCTTAGCACTGTTGACCGCAATTTCACTGGATGAATGATACCTTACAACGGTATAGCCCGCTCTTCCCATCGTGTAAATGGATGGGGAAGCATCTGCAAAGCTGAACGTACCGGTATTGACAACCTGGGTATAGCTCATGGTATTATTGGTCAGGTTATCGTCTGAAGGGACTGAAACCGTCACCGTGTTGGTACCCACTGTCGCCGGCGAGTAGGAAGGGAATCCGACGATCATCGTAGAACGTGAAGTCAGTGAAGGAATGGTTACTGTGCGTGTAAAAGTATTCGCTCCTGTTACGTTCAGTGTAACCACAAAATTGGTCAGGTTGGTCGCTCCGAGGTTTGTAACCACAGCGGAATCCGAACGGGGTGAGCCAAACGGTGTAGGAAGACCAGCAAGGGTAAACAACCCGGTCACAGCCACATCTTTGTTAGGCTCCGGCATAAAGCGGTAGGTACGTCCGGAATCGGGGGCCGGACGTGTTCCGTTACCCCAGTCGAATGCATTACCGGTAGGCGTGTAATTTGTATTGAGGAAGGTAGCAGAGTTCCAGGGCTGGGTCGATGCCTTGGTCATGACCAGTACCTGTGCATTGGTGCTGTCAAGTCCTTTCAGACCCACTCCGGTAAATTTAGCAATGGAAGTTGCTGTGGAAGCAGTCCATTTTCCATAGATGAATTCAATCATATTGCTGGTCTCATACAATTTGATCTGGAACTGCATGTTGTCATACTGGTTCATGGCAGTACCATTGATACTGTCTCTCACATTTTTGAACTGGATGGTACAAACATGTGACCCGCTTGCACCGGAAGTATATACGCGGTATTCAGGGGTAAGTGTTCCGGCTTTCAGATCATGGTTGAAAACACAGATCATGTTGGCATTGGCAGGATTCCCGCTGTTGAAGACACCTCCTGTAGGTGCTGTCGGGCTGGTAAAAAACAGGTTCGGCTGTGATGGATTGGTATTGCCGAGTTTGATGAAACCATTGGTGTTCAGTACAAACTGGGTAAAGGCAGAACCGTTGTAGTTGAAAGTGAAACCGATGTTCTGAGGAGCCGAGTTGGCATCATCAAAATTGGCAGTTGTGATCACCGAACCGTTTGTACCGAGATCGGTATATGTTCCTGCAACGTTAGTGGCTCCGGCCGGGCCGTAGTTCAGCTGGCCGTATGCAGCTCCTCCGAGCGACAAGGCAAACAGAGAAAGAATCAGGGGTAAAGTTCTTTTTTTCATGGGTTGTTTTATAAAATAGTTAAACCAAATACATTGTAAATGCTAGAAGCAGAAGCGAAAATAATCGTTTTCTTTTGCTATTAAAAACGTTTTACAGGAAATCCATCAATTCTCTTTGGGGCCCTTTCAGCTGATTTTGGTTATTCTTCCAGATAAAAATCGGAGTCAAATTAACGTCATCCTGATAGTTTCCCGGGATATACCTGATGAAGAAATAGTAATGAAGAAATAGATAGTACCAGATATGAGCGAATACTTGATAAATATGATTAGATCCATGGACTGATGTAACGCACAGAATTAATATTCCGAGTGCCACTGAAAGAATGTACATTTAAAGGCCAACAATTCCTCGTATGGTACTTAAGTGATTCCAGAGCCTTTTCACCATGAGCGATTAATGAGTACTTACTCCGAATAATAGGTAAAGGTTTTTCCGTCATAGCGGCATAAGCCGGTGTTTCTGGTACCAATCCAAAGATTTCCGAGTCTATCCTCAACAACAGACCAAACCGAGTTATGAATGAGGCCGTCTTTTGTTGTGAAATGGCTAAAAGATTTTCCATCGAAACGGTACAAGCCGCCCCCTTCGCTATCATTTCCGACATCCGTTCCCAGCCAAATGGTCCCGTTTTTATCCTCTATGCCGCAGGTAGTGTATGAACCCTTATAACCATCCTTCTTCGTGAGATTATCAAAGGTTTTCCCATCATAGCTCCACACACCCCACCAGTTCATGCACCAGATGTTTCCTGATCTGTCTGAAAAAAGCGGACAAAGCCAGTGAGTGCCGTCCGGCTTGAAGCTGGTTAAATTTTTCCCATCGAAGCAAAGAATACCTTCCGTTCCACGCCCACCAAACCAAATATTACCGTTTTTGTCTTCCAGGATATGTTCCACACCAAATGCATTTCCTTTATTGATTATGACACCGGTATTGTTGATGACACCATCATCCTCCAAAAAATGACGGTAGCTGATGCCATCATAGCGATAGATACCTTTTGTAGTGCCAAACCAGAATATTCCTTTTTTGTCTTGCAAAATGGTCCATACTGCATTTTCTGGGGGTTGCGGAGAACCAAAAGCATCAGGCATAGTTTTGCGATAAGCATTGTTCCCGGTGATCGAAATGATCGGAATTGTGGTAAATTTCTTTCCGGCTGAACCCTGCGACGCCACAGGATCATAGCATGAAATCCCATCTGCTGTGCCGAACCAAAGCATGCCGGTATTATCTTCTATCATTGAAAAAATGAAGTTACTGCTCAAGCCGTCTT
>DASYGQ010000008.1:0-3953 GCA_035999585.1 Bacteroidia bacterium
TAAAATTGAATATTCGGGTGATGTCTTATACTAATGTATTCCTGTGCCTTTAATGAGGCAAACCCAAATGTAGTTCTTTCTAAGCAATCGGAACCGCTTTTTTGATATATATAGCTCCATAAAAGCTCGATTTTAAGCGAATATTCAACAAAAAGCCTCTTTTGATCGCTCTTTTTTTTAATCTTTGCATCCTCAGGAGTTCACCTGAATCATAACCCGATTTGTATGCCAAGGATATCGAACAAAGCATCTCATATGCCCTCCTCCCCGATCCGGAAGCTGGTGCCTTATGCCGAAACCGCCAAGAAGGCCGGCACAAAAATCTATCATCTCAACATCGGGCAGCCCGACATTGAGACTCCGGCCACCATGCTTGATGCAATCCGGCACTCCGATATCAAGGTGCTTGAATATTCTCACTCTGCGGGTTTTGAATCCTACCGCAAAAAATTATCCGACTACTACAAAAGCTTTCACATCAATGTGGAAGCCTCCGATATCATCATCACCACAGGTGGCTCCGAAGCCATATCCATTGCTATGATGAGTTGCTTTAATCCCGGCGACGAGATCATCATCCCTGAACCGTTTTATGCCAACTACAACGGCTTTAGCTGTGCAGCCGACGTAGTCGTCAAACCCGTTCGCTCTTATATCGAAACCGGCTTTGCACTGCCTCCCATCAGCGAATTTGAAAAGCTCATCACGCCTAAAACAAAAGGCATCATGATCTGCAATCCCGGTAACCCAACCGGCTACCTTTATTCCAGGGAAGAGCTGGAACTCCTCAAAGAAATTGTAAAAAAACACGACCTTTTCCTGTTGTCAGACGAAGTATACCGAGAGTTTTGTTACGACGGTAAAGAATATGTCTCGGTCATGCACCTGGAAGGGATCGACAACAACGTAATCCTTCTTGATTCGATATCCAAACGTTACAGTGCTTGCGGAGCCCGCATCGGAGCACTCATTTCAAAGAATAAGGAGGTGATGGCCGGAGCCATGAAGTTTGCACAGGCCCGACTGAGTCCACCTACATTCGGACAAATTGGTGGTGAAGCTGCATTGAACACCCCTGCTTCCTATTTTGAAAAGGTGAACAAGGAATATGTAGCCCGCCGGAACTTTGTGATCGAGAAGCTCAACAAAATGGAAGGCGTATTTTGCCCCAAACCAAGTGGAGCCTTTTATTGTATCGCCCGCCTTCCGATTGACAATGCCGATACTTTTTGTCAATGGCTGCTGGAGAAATTCAGCCACAACAAAGAAACAGTGATGCTTGCCCCTGCCACCGGTTTTTATTCCACATCCGGTGCCGGAATGGATGAAGTTCGCATTGCCTACGTACTTAATCTGCAGGATCTTGAAAAAGCAATGATCTGTCTGAATGAAGCCCTTTTGGTTTACCCAGGCCGAAAGCTAAAAGCCAAAGAAACACATGCCGTTAAATAGAATTCATCAAAGAGGAGCACTTCGCTCCTCTTTTTTTGCCAGAACCCTACGTGTTTCCTCGTATTTTTCTGAAAAACATTCCCTCCGGCTATCATAAAAGAAGGCTTTGACGTATTATCGTATCCGAAAAACCGGTACATACAACTTTTGCACGGTTTTAATTGCGGCAGCGAAAATGAATTTTCAGTTTGCACCACTGTTCGTTCTTTTTACAGCCTCCATTCAGCAAACGTTTGACGGGATGCAACGGCAAGAGGTCCCGATTGCTCAAACAGGGTTCAGGAAGCAGCATCCTGCATTCATTTTGCAGAAGAGTTTCTTTTGTTTGCTGCAAAATCGATTCCGTTTGTCCCGATAACATCAGGGGAAGCCGCAACCGAAACTCTGGATGCCGCAAAAGGCGGACCGATTGCTCCCAATTGCATTCCTTCCGTTCCGATATGAACGGAGAAAGCAACAAAATTGATTCCGTTTGCTCCGACATCATGAGGGAAAGCAGCACAGGCGATTCCATTTGTTCCAATATCATCGGGGAAAGATGTGAGAGGAACTCCGGATGTCGCAGCAGGAACTCTAATTGCTTCCAAATGCATCCTTTGCGGTCTCATTTCATCGTGGCATGCAACAAAATGAATCGTTGCTGCTGCTTATTGAACAGAGAATGATGCGAGGAGGGAACCGAACGTTCCGATATCATCAGGGAAGCTGGCAAACGGAATCATTTCAGAAGCAACCGCGATCGAAAGTGTTCCAATTTCATCGGGGAAGGGGCTGATATCATCAGGGAATGCTCCGATATCATCAGGCATTTCCGTCCGGATGGTCGATTCCTCCCAGAGCATGTAGAGCCTGTAACCCCTGCGTTCATTCTTTGTTATTATTCTAAAGAAAGAAGACACCATGATCCGTTCAAGCCCACATAGGATTGCCGTTATGAAAGTATCGAAGAAATCTGTTCCGTATAAAATCGAATTTGCACGGTCTTTCAGCATTGCGCTCAGCAATCATTCCCTGCTTCAGGCATTGAAATCCTACCTGCCTGAACTCAAACGCAGAACAAATGCGCTGGAAAGAGCTTACCAGGCTTCGTTGACCAGAAAGATCGGAACAATCGCCCGGCGAAATGTCTGCGAAACGAAACTCATGCTGCACCTCAACAGAATGGTGAGCGAGATACAGGGCATAGCCAACCAGAATCCTCAGACTGCTGAAACCATGATTCATACCTGCGGGCTTTACACGAAGAATAAACGAGGCCGAACCCACCACACGTTGAAAGCTGTTTCCAATGACAAAAGTCAGGTCACTCTTATCTGCCCTAGCCGCCCTAAATCCACTTACCGCTGGGAATACAACAACGCGGATCCGATGCGTGAAGATCTTTGGTTTGAACTGACCCTTGTCCAGCAAAGCAAAGTCACCCGCAAAGGGTTAATCAGTGGCCTGCTTTATTATTTCAGAGTAGCGGTGATTGGATGGAAAGGAAAAGAAAATTACAGTCAGGTTGTAAGTGCCATGATACGATGATTCCACTCAGGCATGCCTGTGATACATAAGGTATTCAGCAGCAAACAGAGCAGGTATCAGAAAAACATGAAGCGTGAGCGCCCACCGGTAATAGGATTTTCGCGCAGGTACCATTTTCATGCCCACAATGGCTGCAACAATGCAAACAACAGATTGAAAAACAAGCAGGTCGACTAAGAAGGCAATGTTGGACAGGTAATTGTCCATGTTGTCTTGTATCTCCCGGGTGCGATAGATATAGGTATTCTGATCCTTGGCGTACTTTTTCAGAAACAGGCTCGTTTTGTAATCTTTGATACGGGGTGGTGCACCGGGATTGGTTGTAAAAATCATATACATCAGATAACCTCCAAGAGTTAAAAACAAAAGGACCGAAACAGTTCCGGGATAAATAGCAAACGTACGGCTGGAGCGAATAAAATAAACCAACAGAAAGCTGATCAGTAGCAGACCGGAACAACAGATCAGATAAGTGATGTACATGCTTTCGAAATTGATTTATGATCAGTCTTCAATTGAAATCGGGATAGAACAGGTATTTTTTCCTGATCTCTTTAAACCGGTTAAGTCCCGGCTGCCAGCTTGCCCGGATCATTTCTTCCGTTTTATTCTCTTTGATTTGCTGTTCCAGCATATCTGTGCCACTCAATGAATAAAAATAATTATTGAAGTATGCATTCTTCTCCGGGAACTTCTGATAGCAGCCTTCCAGCCAGAACAGGTACAGTTTTTTATAATTGACGATGAAGATTTTTCCGAAATCGCGCAGGTCGTAACCCAGACACTTCTGTCCTTTGTATGGAGGATCCAAAGCCCCCTTCCTGCTTGTGGGAACAAATGAATACGGAGCTCCCTGCAATTTCGGATGCCCTATCACTTCAAAAGGCAAATCAGTGCCACGCCCCACACTGATAACGGTGCCTTCAAACAAACAAAGCGAAGGATACAAATGCACCGCCTCCATTGTCGGCAGG
>DASYGQ010000027.1:0-3662 GCA_035999585.1 Bacteroidia bacterium
GGGATACGGACCATTGCTGTTCGATCTGGGAGCCTATACCTGGTATGATCACAGGGGAAAGACCCGGGAGATGCTGCAAGCTTTTTACGAAGGTTATAGTTCGGTCATTCCTCTGACCGCTGATGAATCAGCACTCATTCCCTGGTTCGGAGCTTTGCGTGCTTTGTTCCTGATGGGCATGTGGAATGCCTTTATGGATGGAGATGCCAATCCTGTCTGGCCGGCAGATCAGATCCATGCATTTATCGGGAAGCTGAAGAAATGGATGAAGGAAGAGTGCGATGAGTGAAAAATAAATTAAATTTTCAATGTTCAATAATCAATGCTCAATTCTCAAGTTTGAGGAAATATCGAACTTCGAAATTCGAATTTCGAAGTTTTATGACACCAATCCCAAAAAGGCAATCAACCACAGCCCCGGAGGGGCGACATATCCATAGCCCCCGCAGGGGAATAGAATAAGGAGAGGGTGTCGAGCCCCGGAAGGGCGAAATATCCATAAGATCAATGTTCAATTCACAATTGTATGAAAAGAGGAAGGTCGAATTTCGAATAATGAAATTTTAAAAAAGCCTTCGGCGTTCGATATTCGATATTCCCTTCCCTTTTTTTAAAAGGCATCCTTATCAAGATCGGAGAATTTCCTTTTGCCGCGCAGGAAATAATCGAAGACGATGCTGCGGCGATAGATGCAGCTTTTTGAAAAATGCTTGATCTTTTTGCGCAGAGATCTGCGCTTTTTGAAGGTGCGACCAATGCTGGAGTAGAAGCTGAGGTGAGCCTTTATCACGGCCAGAAAGTGTCGCGGGTCTCCTGAAAACAGGAATTTAAAGGCAGCCACGCCATCGAAGCACATGCGGATATACAGTTTCAGAATGAAGAATCCCGGGGCATGATTTTTACAAAGCAGGATGAGGTTGTTCCGGAAATTCAGGAACGTTTTTCGCGGACTCAGTTTCGAAAGTGTTCCCCCTCCAACATGATACACTGTTGAACCGGAGCAGTACATGATTTTATAACCTTCGTTTTTCAGCCTCCAGCAAAGGTCTATTTCTTCCATGTGGGCAAAGAAATCCTCATCCAGTCCGTTTTGCCTGTGGTAAGCATCCGCACGGATAAGCAGACAGGCACCTGTCGCCCATAATACTTCATGGGTATCGTTGTACTGGCCTTCATCATTTTCAAAGCTGTCGAAGATCCTTCCACGGCAGAAAGGAAATCCGAACTTATCGATATAGCCACCGGCTGCTCCTGCATATTCGAAGCGGCTCTTGTTTTTGAAGTCCAGTATCCTGGGCTGACAGGCGGCTATCTGAGGGTCACTTTCTATCAGCCGAAGCAAAGGATCCAGCCAGCCTGGTGTTACTTCCACATCGGAGTTGAGCAAGACATAGTATTCGGAGTGTACGCGTCGCAAAGCATCGTTGTATCCCTTGGCGAAGCCTCCATTGGTTTCGTTCTGCAGAATGGTTACTGTCGGGAAATGGGTACGCACGAAGTCCACTGAATCGTCGGAAGAGGCATTGTCGGCCACCACAATTTCAGCGGAGCCGCTGTTGGCTACAATACCAGGCAGAAAGCGTGATAAAAAATCCCGACCGTTCCAGTTCAGGATGACGACCGATACTTTATGCGTTGGAAGGGGAGGCACGTGACCCGGATGCTGGCTCAAAGAATGGCTTTATTTAGGATGGTTGAAGTCATCGAGCGAGTTCCCGCCATAGTGGTCGGGTGCCGTTTCTGTGTCGAGGTTATTGCCTTGTGTATTGCGTTTGTGGATTTTAATATCCCAGTTGGCATCGAATATCTCACCGATTGCATCCGAATGGATGAGGCGGAAGTCGTTGGTGACCAGATCGGGCTCGTAAAAAACAAACCGCCGGTTTGTTTGTTTGTCGGCCAACCGGTAATAGGTCCATATCTCGTAGGGATAAGCGCTGGGTTCATTGTCATTGACCTGGCGAACGCTCGGGGCTCCGTAGTGGAGGTAAACTCTTCCCCGGTCGGTATTATAACCACGTCGCATTTTGGTGCCGAATGTATGCTGTACGGCCTGTACCTGTTCGTTGTACTGTTCGAAAGCGAGTTCGGGGTTGACAGGGTGGTGGGTGCTCCAGAAGATAAACAGGCGCTTCTGCAGAATTTTCACATCTTTTGTTTTGATGTCATTTTCAGCAACGGATGCTTCCACATCGGAGCTGATCGGCTTTGTGGAGCGAATCAGGTCGATGAGGGTGTCTTTGTTGGTGAAGCGTGCAGCGAAAGAGCTGCTGATATCGTTTTCGGCCGCAGCAAGGATGGCTTCGGTGGTTTGTTTGTCCGACTTGCCTCTTCCGAAATATGTTTTGTTGAATGAAATGATTTTATTGTCCTTGTCGCGCGCCTCCAAAACAAGATTATACTCACCGGAAGGAAGCTTGTCGATGGGAAGCGAGGCGAGGGCAATCACCACAGGTTGTGCTGTTTCCCGGATGAAGCCTCCGAAGGCATTCAGTTTCTGGGCATCGGTGTATGTTTCGATATAATAGAGGAGAATGAATTTTTCATTTGGGCCGAGGGTTTTAGAAGTATTGTAGACTTCGGCATAGAACTGGAGCTTGTCCATATTCTCCGGATAGAAATTAGCGACATAGGGATGGATGTCGTAACCGTTTTTGGTGAGGACACCGGGTACTGGGGCAGCTTCATAGGATTCCACGAGTTCTATGTCCGACATTTCTGTTTTTTCGGAAGAAAAGCCGATGTGAATGTTTTCTTTCTTGGTAAAAGCTTTGGCGCCGGGTTTGTTTTTATCTGTCAGCGTAAGCTCCATGAGGTAGTCGCCTTTCTCCAGTCCGAACCGTTGCTGATCGATGAAATAGGAGTTGTGAACCGAGTCGGGTATTTCGGGACTGCTCAGCACATATTTCTTGTAAGCCTTGATGGAATTGCCCTGAGAGAAAGTAATGCCGATATCGATGGAAGCTTGCTTTTTGCCTTTGACTGTTTTTACGTAGACAGCCGTATTGCCTGAAACGGAGAGATACGTTTCCACATAGGGTTTGTTATCGGGTGTGCTGAAGCTTTTCCAGAGCAGCAGTGCCGACAGTTCCTGTGCGTGTAGGCAGGAACAGATAAGGAAGAGAGGCAACAAGACAGAAAAGAGGCGTTTCATCGTTTGAAATTGGCTGCTAATTTACGAAATACGGGGATGCGGGAAACAGACGGGGATTCTGGGGTAAAATTAAGGGAAAATAGACTTTGCATCAAGATAAACAATGGTAATCCAGCCTTTTATAATAACAGAAGGCTGCACAAGGCAGCCTTCCGAAAGTATTTGAAAGAAAATATCATTGCGTTCTGATCACAACATCATCGGAAGAGCTGGCGCAGCCGCCTCCGCTCACGGTCCAACGAAGAGTTACATAGGAAGATGCCGGGATACCGGTAACGGTCGTCGTGTTGCTGGAAGGCGTTGTGATCACAGCCGGGCTTCCGGTTGGGTTGATGATGCTCCATGTTCCACTGCCCAGGGCAGGAGCATTTCCGGCCATGGTGGCAGGACTGGCGCAGATGAATTGATTGGGACCTGCACTGGCGGCTGTGACTGCTGAACCTGTAGCCTGACTGGCGGGGTTGCCTGCACCGGCGCCGGTGTAATATTGCCAGGTGCCGCAGTTGTA
>DASYGQ010000034.1:0-11513 GCA_035999585.1 Bacteroidia bacterium
AGGTTTCCCAGGCTCTTAAAGATCTTCCCGTTTTCATCACGCCAGTAGAACTGTATGTTTTGAGTTTTTATATCCACGGTATAACTCAGAAATTTGGAATCATCCTGGGTTTGCCAGGAGCTGAGCAGGATAAAGAGAAAAGTGAATATTACTGTGAAGCTTAAAACTTGTTTTCCTGGGTTCATCTGTTAAATTTACACGAAAGCATTCAAAAAGCGTAGTACATTCATTTTGTAGCTAACTTTATATTTATGCACTCAGTAAAAGCCCTCTTTCTTCTCTGCCTTCTTGGCCTCGTCTCCTTTGCATCCGCTCAAAAAGTACAGGAACCCCAAAACACAAATCCTGATTGGTCTAAACCCTACAAGCCCTTCCGGATTGCGGGCAACCTCTATTATGTGGGCACTTACGACCTGGCCTGTTATCTGATTGTTAGCCCTGCCGGAAACATACTGATCAATACGGGCCTGGCTTCTTCCGCCGCCCGGATACAGGAGAACATCGAATCCCTGGGCTTTAAATTTAAAGACTTAAAGATCCTGCTAACGACGCAGGCACATTTTGACCACATGGGTGCCATGGCTCAAATCAAAAAATTGACCGGAGCCAAAATGATGGTCGATGAAAAAGATTCGGCTGTAGTGGCAGATGGCGGCAGCTCCGATTATGCGTTGGGCGGTAAAGGCAGTACCTATCAACCGCTTCAGCCTGATGTGTTGTTGCCCGACAAAGACACCATCGTACTTGGAAACATGAAGCTGATTATGCTGCACCACCCCGGCCATACGAAAGGCTCCTGCAGCTTTTTGTTCGATGTAAATGACGGGCAGAATACGTACAGGGTCCTGATCGCAAATATGCCGACCATCGTAACGGACAAACAGTTCACCGAACTTTATACCTATCCCGGCATTGCCAAGGACTATGCCTATACCTTCCAGTCCATGAAAAATCTCAGGTTTGATATCTGGCTCGCCTCACATGCCAGCCAGTTCAATCTTCATGGCAAGCATAAGCCCGGCGATCCTTATAATCCCAAGGCTTTTGAAGGCCGGAAAGATTATGACACTGAACTTGCCGATCTGGAAAAACAATTTTCAAAGAAGACGGCAAATCATTAAACAGGGGGGGTATTCCTATGCTTCCTCTATCCCACCCGCTTCTGCAAATCATCCGCCACATTCTTAAACGTGCCCTTTCTTCCCGAACCGGAGCCTCCAAAAGAATAACGTAATCGCAAATAGACATATCGCGAATCGAAGTTATACGTATTCGTCAGTTGCTGATCCTGGAAATTGACCAGCGCATGCTGCGCTTGTGTGAGAAAAACATCGCTTACACTCAGTGAGCATTTGAGCTTGTCCGAAAAGAATGTCTTCGAAAGCCCAAGGCTCAGATCGGCTGAAGGCTGAATGAGGAAAATAGAATACTCCATCGGTGATTGATACCAACCGCTGACTTCAAGCTTCAATCCCATCTTCAGTAAAAAGCTTTCTGTCATGTTGAAGTTATAAACCAAATTACCCCTGTCCAGATTTTGTCCGGAAAGGCTTCCCAGGTAATGATTGTAATTCAGGGTCATGTTCACAGAGCTTGTCCACCATTTAACCGGTGAGCCAGCCCAGGTAAGACTGAAATAGCCATTGTCGATCGTATTCATATTCACGACCATCTGGCTTGTGACACCTGTTGAATCAACCAGGCTCGTCACATGCGCAAATCCATGAGTCGTGCGGCTGGCACCCAGACTTACGTAAATATTGCTCTTATAAGAATAGCTCAGGTCCCCTCCGTTTGAAATCTCAGGCTGCAGGTATGGATTTCCCACCTTGCGCAGGTACTGATCAACATAGAAAATAAAAGGATTCAGTTCATCATAGGCAGGCCGGTTGATTCGTCTGAACAAAGTTGCCTGCAGAGAATGATGTTCAGAAATGGTTTTTGAAAGAAAAAGTGTTGGAAAGAGCTGGATGTAATTATTCTCATGATCCTGACCGGCAGTAGGCGAAATACCTTTTGAAACCGTTTGTTCTGCCCGCAATCCTGCCTGCACCTGCAGCTTGCCATAATCAGCTGTGCCATCGAGATAAGCCGCGTTGATGTTTTCTGAATACGTGAATGAATTGGTCCGGCTGTAATCTTTCTGCCACAAGCCGTTGGCATCCTGGTTCTGGAAAGGCAGGTCATTGTCTGATCGTACAAAGCTGCTTTTCAGTCCGGCCTCCATTTTATATGTTTTGCGGAAGACCTTATTATAATCGAGCTGTGCCACAGAGATCGCAATATTGCTGCCCGGCAGGCTTCTTTGAAAGGATGCCGGCATGATATTGCCACCAGCCATATTCATAAAATACAAATCGTAATTTTCAACCGAGCGGTTCTGATAGCGCAAAACATCGGCACTCAGGCTCAGCTCAGAACCCAGCGTATCCAGCTTTTGATTCACAAAGACATTGACGCTGCCGTGCTTAAATGTTCCGGCAGTCGTGTTGATCTGGTGGAGAACGTTGGCAGACCCGGAATCAATTTTGGTAATGGTTGTTCTCGAATCGAGCACGGTGTTTCTTTCGGTTGATGTACCGTCGACACGGAGGCCCAGGGTGAGTCTTTTTGTTGCGAACCAATCCAGACCTGTTTTCACGCTTTGTGTAAACGGCCGAAAGCCCAGGCCGACATGCTGATCAAAAACGGTGGTATGGGGACCGTTCGTGACCGTGCGAACGACCACTTTTGTTTCCTGCCTGTATGGGTCAGAGTAGTCGTACCGTGCAAAGCCGGAAAGCTTATTACTTCCATAGCCCAGGTTAATGCCTCCTTCCGTACGTGTTGTGTTTCCCTGACCGATGCCTCCTGACACCGTTCCCGTAAGTCCTGATTGTTGTTTTTTTCGCGTCACGATATTGATGATGCCTGCGCTGCCTTCTGCATTGTATTTGGCCGGAGGGGTGGACATCATTTCAATGCGCAGGATATCGCTGGCCGGAAGTGTCATCAGGTAATCCTTCAGCTGATCGGAAGAAAGATAGGTTGGTTTGCCATCGAGGTAGATCTGCACACCGGCTTTCCCCTTCATTGAAATGTTTCCATCCGGGTCAATCATTACGCCGGGGGCTTTGGTGAGCGCTTCAAAGACGGTGCCGCTCATTTTAACCGCGCTGTTCTCCAGGTTCATGACAAGCATCCCCGGCTTTTGACTGAAGAGCGGATCAATGGCTTCGATGTTAACCTGTTTCAGGTCGGTGGATGCTAATAGAACAACATCATCTGCGTGATGTTCAGCGCCAGGCTTCACTTCAAATACGCCGGACCATTTTTTCTGGTATCCGACAAAAACAAAGGAAAGCAGGTAATTTCCAGGCGCCACACCTTCCATCAGATAGGTTCCGTCGGCATTGCTCAAAGCACCTCTCTTTAGGAGCGAATCTTTGGCATCGAGCAAAAGCACGTTTACATACTCGAGAGGCTTTTGTCCCCCATCCCTGATTTTTCCGCTGATAGTCCCGCCGCCCTGCTGGGCAGAAGCCAGGGAAGACAGAAAGGCCAGACCAATCATAAAAGATAGCTTTGTTCTCATGGCTCGTATTTTTAATAAAAGTAAGACGAGTTGAGGAGAGGTCTCAAAGATTGTGTTGGGTGGTAAATAAAGGATGGAAAATCAACGGCAGGCGGGTTGGGTGTCTGAAAGTCTTTGTTGTATTGGGTTTAGGGAGGTGGGGTGAGATGTTAATATTTCTTAAATTATCTGAGTGGTTTAAGAAAGCAGAATAAAGGCGCTAAATGTGTAATGACTTAAATTCGCTTTAACTGCCACAAATTGCATCATTTTCAGAAGTCAAGAATGGGCTAAAGTTCGAACGAATTGATATCAGATCACAATGGCTTTTTCTGAGTCTTTGATTCACTGGCTGCGAAGAAGTGCTTTCCGTTTTTATAACACTTAAATCCCAAACCGCTGTTAATTCGCTTTTGATCGTATTAAAGGAGAACTTGATCTATGAATAAATATGCTTATCTCTCCACCTCCGCGTGAAGAACTTGCTGTTTTTGAGCGGAGACATGTTTACGTCATAACTGAAACCAAATCCAATCTGACCCAGTTCAAGAAGCACCATTCCAGAAAGTGATCAAAAATCCGGAAGCAATAACAGCGGATCATTTGTTGCGCCGGTGTGCTATATAGTGATGGCGTATAGGTTTGCATAAAGTCAGGGAAAGCCTTGAAGTACAGGTCAGCATAGAATTTACCTTCTCTTGCTGTATCTCCAAATTTCAGCAAGAGCATCATGGTAAATCCCCAACCCATATTGCCGATTGGTATTTCAGGAAACCCGTCCAACGAACTCCAGGCGAGTTTATCCGTATAGGTCTCAAAGGCTTTTATGAACAATTGGCTGCGGTTTTCGGGAAGCAAAAGCTTTGTTCCTTCTTTGGTTAAAACAAGCTTACCAGCCGACTTACGAATCAATCCTGCAAATACCGTATTAAAATGAAGTGCGGTTATTGCCATGCTGTCCTGCTCCCTCGTGAGCTTGTGGATTTCATGCTCTACGCCTTCTTCCAATATTAGTCGGTGATTGTACAGTTCAACCATTGCCTTTTTGGGCAATGCACCCAGTGGAATCAGCTTGATGTGCTTGTCTCTTTTGATTATGTTGAGAAACGTTCTGTTAATCGGAAAAAGGGGAGGCTATCCAGAACAGCATCTGGAATTTCAGGATTAATCTTTAAGGGCGATTTATCCGTATTGGTTGAATAGATCAAACCAAACATTTCATTGGGAGACAAACCGCAGAAATCGGCTTCCGACTTGTTATTGAGCAGGAGCCGGATTGATTCAAGATCGTCATTTGAGGGAGGATTGGGCATTTAGGTGACATTTTTTGATTCCCTTTCTCGAAATATACACAATGCACTTAGGTCAAATAAAATTCCCAGTGATCCTTTGGATTGTGATGAGCACCATCGATTGGCGTTAAAGATTTTTTAAATGACGCTAATATTGAATGGTATTTAGTATCATCCAGCATCTCTTTGTATATCTTCGGGTAATGCTGGCGTAGAATTAGCAGGCCAAATGAAAACGGGTCAAGAATGCTTTTAAAACCAATTCTAATTTGAGTGCAATGACCAATATGCAAATGTGAAGATGGATGCAAGCCTTCATTATATGACCTTGGATCATAATCGTAACGAAACATTACAGGCGATTCGTCAAGAGGCCTGCCGAATAAATATTCCTCGTAAGCTGCCTCCAAAAAATCAACATCATCTTCATCGGAAAATTCAAATTCAATGATGAAATCGTCATAATTTAAGCATTGATAAGGACAACTGTAATATGCAATGCTTGTGGCACTTATAACAATTAAACTATTATCACGTAGCCTGAAATCGAATACATCTTCTCTCAAAATAACTTTCCATGTCTCGGAATAATTTAGTCCCCGGATCGAGGACATGAACCCGTCAATCGAATTAGGCTCCAGATTTCTTTCCTCCAACAAATTAAATGCTCTTAAAAGCTTATCCAATTCATTCACTGACGCACCAATTTTTCCAGGGCGGCCCATCTATTTCCCTTTTTTAATTGACCTCTGAGATATAAAACGTTGGATATCTTCTGGGCTCATTTCAGTAAGAAGATCGTCAAGAGTTTTCTCATTTTTACTCTTTCGTTGCGCTGTTTCGTGAATATCCCTTTGCATTATTTTCAAATCCTTTTTACTAGGATACGTAAATTCAAGATATGGAAATTTACTCATCGCCTTCGTTACCTCTCGGCAACAAACCTCAGCAGCAACTCCTAGCCCTGTTAATGACACCCATCCTTTTGATCTCGTAATTGCGGTAAATAAAATATTTCTATCCCTGATCGAAGGGTCCAAAGAGTATATTGTATCAATTCCAACAATATATACAGAATACGCTTCATTTCCTTTTGCCTTATGAACAGTACTCAGAGTAACCTGCCCTTTCACCTGAAAATCCTTAACGGCAAACTTATCTGAATGAATGTTATTGCTCTTTATTCGATATTTTGAGGCAAGCACCTTCTGAATATCCGTAAAATAATTATTAGCGTGCCTGTCATCGACTGAAATTACCAGAATGTCTTCAGGAAGAAGACCATCGGCAATATCGTCTTGAATCATCTCGCAAACACTCATGATTTCTGTCGAATAATCATTAAAATGGGAGCAACGAATAATTTTTTCGATCGAGTATTGCTTAGAAATAGACGCTAAACTATTTTCTTCAGGACGAAATATTTTCACCTTTTCTCCTTCGACTAATTTCCCCTTTTCTTCCACGCTGTATCCAATATCCTTCCAATATTCTTCGCTCTCAATCATCTGCACAATCTTTTTTCCGTATATACCAAAACCCAAAGCATGGGCAACGACCAATATTTCACGAGGATTTCGATAACACTTGTAGAGTATAATATCATCTTCCAATTCAACATTCGGCTGGCCGGAAGCATTTAAGCCAAAAATATCTTCAGGAGTTGGGGCTTTTATTTGAAAAATTGTTTGGAGTTCATCATATGCCCAAAACACCTTTTGCTCTTTGGTGACGTTTACGCAAAGTGTAAGAAATGAGGTTGGGAAATCCTGCCCTTCATCAATAAAAACAAAATCAAAGATTGGTATCGGTGCTTTTGCTTTATTATTAAAATCGTTACAGACAGTATCGAATACATCCTTAGATGATCGCCCCACAGCCTCTGAAAACGTCATTGGAGATACTCCATTAGCCACACATGAGTTGTAATAAATACCGGGCCGGGTGGTCCCGCCCCAAGCGTGCATAATTTGTAAATTATCCCAGTTGGGATCTCGATCATCGAATTGACGGTAGAACCTGGTGATTAGTCTCTGGATATGTTGATAAAGACTTTTTGTATAAAAAGTATACACTATTTTTTTATCTGGGAAACGCAAATGCGTTATTGCCGCTTTTATTGCCAATACGACCGTTTTACCTGATCCAGCTAACCCTCTTACCCTATTCACTCCTGATATTACACTGGAGAATACACTTTTTTGATACTGATCGAATCTTGCTATTTCCTTCTCAAGTTCATTAACAGCTGCTCCTTTAGAGTTTATTTTAACATTTTCTCGAACAGATGCCCTTAGCATTCCCTTTGCACCTTCAATTGTTGAAACAAGCTCATTAAAAAGCGCTGCATCCATTAAAGGCTTTTTGAACCTTTGCAAGAATGTTCTTACTTGGTCAAAATTTTGCAGAAGAATGATATCCTTATTGGGGTTTTCAACCTGTTCCTTTAATAAAGGGGCATATATTACAGATGAAATAGGGAATTTGAGATTTGTCTTATCCCCCTTAAGTTCACGGTTCCTCAACAATCTGGTATAAAGGATTGTATAAAGGGAATCCATCTCCGAATCGATTTTCTCATATTCTTTTGAAAATTCCGCAGGATGAACAATGTCCGAGATATGAAATAGCGCAACCCCATGATTAGGTGAAAGAATCATAAACTGTGCAACAAGCACATCTTCATCTAGACCTTTATAAACGGGAAAATCATAGTATCCGATTCCCTCCTTTAAATGAGTTTCTTCTTCAACCTTGTTTAAATCAGCAACTAATTGAAATAAAATTTCATTGCCACTCTTTTTTTTCTCAGGGAGATATATTTTCATTTTATTTTTATGGTTAATTGAATGTACAGCATCACTTAATCTCTTCCATCTTCCTATCTATCTGCTCCATCAAATCATTCATTACAGCCTGTATCAAGGACTCTGACTCATCCTTTTGAAGCGGTTCATGGTATAACTTTCGCAAACTGAATTTATTGTTTTCTAAGGAGAAGTCGTACCAATATTCATTCAAATCCAGATTGAGGGTGTTCCAGATTCCAAAAGTTTGCTTGCCAGCTCTATAGAATCCTTTGAAGTCAACTTGAAAACGCAAAAAATGGAGATTTTTAAGATCTACATCAGATTTAATAAAATCGGTTTCCAATTTCTCAAGGTTTGGAACAATGATCGAGTGATTGACGAGCCAGAAATGCTTTCTCTCCATAAAAAGTTCATCGAGTTTGCTCGATTCGCTGACCAGATCGTTAAAGAATCTGACTAAATCAGTTTGAAATACCCTGCGAAGCACTTCCGGTGTCTTTTTGGTTTTTAGTCCTTCACGGCTGAGCCCAGCGATTTTATTTTTAAGAGCCAAAAGCTTTATATCAACGACAGATGTGGGCTTTTCCATTTCCTCCGTCAGTTGAGATTCTATTGTCTCAATGGTCGGCAGTTCCCCTTTAATACTTTCAGGTAGTATCTGTGCCAATTTATATTCTGCAACTCCAATCGGCTTATTGCTGTCCCGGAGTGCATATTCCGCAATGATCTTATTTTTTGTCTTACATAGAATCAATCCAATTGCGGGTTCATCATATTCTCCTTTCAATTTTTCATCCACCGCTGTCAGGTAGAAGCCCATCTTGCCAACAAATTCCGATTCAAAATCACCTATTTTCAGGTCAATAACTATATATCTTCTCAGTTTTGTATGATAAAACAGCAAATCAATATAAAAATCTTTTTCTCCAACTACGAGGTGGTATTGCCTTCCCATAAATGCGAACCCATCTCCAAGCTCAAGGAGCAAATTCGTTATATTCTGCGTTAGTGCATTTTCAATGTCTCTTTCGTGCACGGCTTCATGGAGAGTAAGGAAGTCAAAATTGTATGGGTCTTTAAAAATTTCTTGTGCGAGTTCTGACTGAATAGCAGGTAATGTTGTCTTGAAATTACTTGAAATATTACCTTGCCTCGAATAAAGCCCGCTCTCTATCTGATGTACCATTACATTCCGGCTCCATCCATTTTCAATCGTTTTCTGAATATAAAACAGCCGTTCTTCTGGGCTTTTTACCTTATCAAGGAGGGTGGTATGATGATACCAGCTTAATTGTGCAAGCGTTGCCTGCACAAATTGGCTAGGCTGGCTATTCCCCAATTGTGCAGGCGCCGCCTGCACAATTGCATCTGACTGATAATCACTGGAATACACGAAAGACGGATATGCTTCAGCATAGGCCCTCATGTATTTAAGATTCCGGACTGAAAGCCCCTTCATATCTGGAAATTCATGCATCAGATCCTGCGATAAAAGGTCAATTATTCTTGCTCCCCAACCAGAATTTTCCTGTTGTTTCAGGATCTCCTTTCCGATCTCCCAATAAACACACAGCAGTTGAATATTGACTGAAATAGATGCTTTAAGCCTGGCCTGCCGGATTTTTTCCTTTAGGCTATTCAATGCAGAAACGTACTCCCTGTTTTTTTTGCTACTCATGCAACTTCATACCAGATACTACAGACGTTAAAAAAACCATAGTCACAAATATACCCCATTTCTTTCGTTGGCATGAGTAAGTTAAACCCGTTGGCCAGAAGCAAAATATCATCCGTTTGATATCCAGAAAAATTTGTGATTCAGGAAAATGAAGTTCGAACGGGAAAAGTAAATTGGTTGATCATTGAGATCAGCCGATTTTGCAAGGGGTACAGAGTAAATAAAAAACGGATTGAAGATGTTTTTGATCTTCAATCCGTTAGGGAGGTCCCGAGCAGATTCGAACTGCTGTAGGAGCTTTTGCAGAGCTCTACCTAGCCACTCGGTCACAGGACCATTTGTTACCGGAAGAGACAAAGGTAATAAAAAAATAATTCTCCGGAACATAGGAAATCTTATGCCCGAAAAAAGGATTCTGCGGCCGGAAGCCTTGCTGCAGGGGCCTTTATTGCTTCTTATAATAAGGCATCGCCACGAAAGTGGCAATGAAGCCTGTGCTCAGTCCTTCGATGAAGGCCGCAATGGCAGCAGCCGGTGGCGACAGGTACTTGCCCATTTCCATGTGCTGGATCAGGTAATTCATGAAGTCGGTATCGATATTCAGATAGATGAGCAGGAAAACCGCAAAAGGCAGGGTGGCAATGGCCGTAACCATCATCCCTAGGCGGATACCTTTGAAATACTCTATTTTGCCACCTCTCATTTTGCTGTATCTGTTCAGGGCAAAGATGATCCCGGCGATCAGGGGGACAAGGTTAAATGCCCTGAGTGTCAGATGCTTGTGGAGGCCTAAGGAGGCCATCACAAAAAAGTAAGCGATGAGTATGGCACTGATGGTGAGCCCGGTTCCCAGGCTCAGCCTTGTGCTTGCCGATGTGCGCAGATCGGTTTTTTCTTTCTGATATGTTTGAATGGTGTCCATGGCCTTTCGTTTTTCTTTCCTAAATCTAACGAAAGAAAAAAGCGAAAAGCGGAGATTCTTGTCGGACGATCGATTAGAATCGCTGAACAAAAGAAAAAAAAGGGTGGAATTTCCGGGTTCAGCCCTCCAGGATCACGCTTACGCTTTCCACATCTCCGTTCATGGGGGGGCGGAGCTTGGTGATCTTCACTTCAAAATGGGCTTTGGGGAATTTGTGTTTCAGTCCGTCGAGGATGCGGCGGCAGACATGCTCAATGAGCTTGGAGCGGATAGCCATTTCCTGTTTCACAATAGTATACACATCACAGTAATCAATCGTTTCGCGCAGGTGATCGCTCTTCTCGGCCGATTCAAAATCAGCTTTGATGCTTACATCCACCACATACTCTCCTCCTATCCTTCCCTCTTCTTCGAGGCAGCCATGTTTGCCATGAAGCCGGATGCCCGTTACTTTAATGATTCCCATTCGGATAATATTAGTGTATGTTTTGAATGGCGCTGTCCAGGCGGCGTATCACTTCGTCTTTCCCAAGCAGTTCCGCCATTTCAAAAAGCGCAGGCCCTCCGGCAGCGCCGCTCAGGCATACGCGGAAGAGTTGCATCACTTCGCCGGTTTTAATGCCCAGTGTTTCGGCAGTCTGTTTGAAGGAAGCTTCGGTTGAAGCAGCGCTGAAATCAGTCAAGCCTTCGTATGCTGTTTTCACAGCGGCAACGAATGCCGCGCTTTTTTCATTCCAGCGTTTCTTGATTACTTCTGCGTCATACGTTTTAGGCGCTTCAAACAGGAAGCTGCCGAGGCTCCAGAAATCGGTGGTGAAGACCGCCTTCTCTTTCACAAGGTGCACAGCTTTCAGTACAAATGCGGGTGTTGTTGAAATACCTTTCGCTTTCAGTTCAGCCATCCAGATATCGGCCAGCTCGGCATCGCTGCGTTTGCGCAGGTATTGCTGGTTGAACCATTTTGTTTTTTCGGGATCGAACTTGGCGCCGGATTTGCTCACACGGTCGAGCGAGAATTCCTTGACCAGTTCATCCAATGTATAAAGCTCCTGGTTACCGCTGCTGTGCCAGCCCAGGAGAGCCAGCATGTTGATAAATGCATCGGGGAAATATCCTGCTTCGCGGTACCCTGAAAATGATTCGGGTTTTCCTGTCTTGGTATCAAGCAGGGAACCGGTCAGGGGGAATACGGGAAAGCCAAGCCTGTCGCCATCGCGTTTGCTGAGCTTGCCGTTTCCGTCGGGACGGAGCAGCAGGG
>DASYGQ010000054.1:0-5355 GCA_035999585.1 Bacteroidia bacterium
CGGTTTTTCGGGATAGTTATTTTTTTCAGCATCGAACACCTCACGCGCCAACAATTTCATATCAACTTTTGACTTATTAACTGTGCTGCGGCTGACTTTTGAGAAAGCAAGGATATCAGAAATCAAAAGCGACATTTTATTCGCATTCTCGGAAATGAAATGCAGCCAGCGCTGCCCGTCCTCATCGAGTTTGCCGGCGTACTCTTCCGATAGAAGCTTGGAGAAGCCTTCCAGCGACCGCAATGGCGCCTTGAGATCGTGTGAAACAGAATAACTGAATGTCTCCAGTTCCTTGTTGGCCTGTTTCAGTTCCTCCGCCTGCGCATTCACAATTTGTTCCTGTGTTTTTCGCTTGGTGATATCTATTGTAACAGCCAGCATGCAGGTGACATCATCAATTTCGATGTGATGTGCGAAGGTGGAAACCCATTTAACTTCCATATTGGGGGTTCGTATTTGCCCTTCCCCAACAGCTACTTTACCTGGCTCATTCAGTTGTTTCAAAATTTCAGAACGCTGTCCGGGATCGAAGAAAATTTTCAGTTCATGAGCTGTTTTTCCAATGACATCCTTCTTGGAGGAGAAGCCAAAGGTACTCAGGAAAGCTTCATTGACATGCAGTATTTTTCCGTTGTCGATCCGCGATATAGCAATTGAAGCGGGGTTGAGGTTAAAAAGGGTAAAAAAGAGTTTGCTCGATTTTTCAAGAGCAAGCGTATGATCCAATGCGGCTTGCTTGAGCTTGGCATTCAGCTCCATGATCTGGCTTTCGGCTTTTACCCGCCGCGTGATATCGATGACGGAATGAACGATATATTCTACTTTTTGAGAGGTATTCAAAACCGGTTTATTCAATGGATCCCAGTAGCGTTCTTCAAAAGTTCCATCAGGTCTTCGTATATCGTATTTCTGTACGGCCATTTTATGTGCTTCGCCTGTTTTCAGTACTTCCTGAAGGGAGGCGCGAAGATTGGATTCGCCAGTCGCTTCCGGATCATCCGGATTGTCAGGAAACACTTCGAACAAAGCTTTGCCTGTGATTGCTTCCCGCTTTGTCATGGTGGCCTCAAGGTAAGCATCACTGACAGCAATAATCTGGAAATCTGGCTTAAGTATCAGGTAGCAACCCGGCACGGATTCGAGAAGTAATTTGAAATCAATAGCTCTCATGGAAAGAATAATTGAAACTGAGCAATTATAAGGTTTTTTAAAAATTTCTGTCAGCATTTAACTATTTTCTTTTTTTTTTCAAGGGATCCGCGTTGCTTCATTTTTTCAATGTATTCGGGAGCAAAGGGAACCTTGCAGGCGGTGAATGAATTTCCTTCTGAATGTTGGTCATCATGGATTTGATTTCCTTCAGGTCAAGAGCTTCGTTTGGTGTGCGTGACAGCAAACACGAATATGTAGACCATCCGGCACTGGCAATGGATTCTTTTTTCGATCCGATCCATTCGAGGGCAAGATCATGCCCCAATATATTTCCGGAAGTAACCCAGGGAACAGTATACTCGCTGAGCATATACCAATAAGCCTGATCGGCCCAGCGCTGAAGGTCTTTCCTGGTCATTTGTGCATCATCGGCGATAAGGCCTGCAAGGTACATCGCATCTGAAATACCGGAATCGTATAATTCAAGAGATAGTTTATAATTGGTCTTTACTTTTTTTGCAATCTTTTTCAGGTCCTCTGTTTTCACCCCATAGAAGGGCTCACGTGCTCCATGATTCATCAGCACTTTTTTGATAGAGGCCTGACCCAATGATTTAAGGTCATCCAGAATTTCTTTGGAAGTCATGTTGGGCATGTTTACCATGCTAAGGTAAGAAAGATAGAGTGTATACAAAAAAAGCCCGGACTACTATGTCCGGGCTTTTTTTTAAACCAAAAGGAATTACATCGTCTTCAATTCAGCTACAAGAGCAGTCAAGGCTTTCTTTGCATCTCCGAAGAACATGGAAGATTTAGGGTCATAAAAAAGGAGGTTATCGATACCGGCATAGCCTGCATTCATAGACCTTTTGTTGATAATGATATGCTTGGCTTTATTGACCTCCAGGATAGGCATGCCGTAGATAGGGGAGGAAGGGTCTGTTTTGGCTGCAGGATTTACCACATCGTTCGCTCCAACCACAAGCACCACATCGGTTTGTTCAAATTCCGGATTGATATCATCCATCTCCACCAGCTTTTCATAGGCCACATTCGATTCGGCCAATAATACGTTCATGTGACCAGGCATACGGCCTGCCACCGGGTGAATAGCGTACTTCACTTCTACGCCTCTTTCTTCAAGAAGGAGCTCCAGCTCATGGATCACGTGCTGGGCCTGAGCCACTGCAAGTCCATAACCTGGAACAATCACAACTTTCTTTGAATAATTCATCAGTACGGCAAGATCCGAAACACCGATGTCTTTGATTGAGCCTTTCGCATCCACTCCGGCACCCGTAGCGGCCGTTCCACCTCCGAAGGCACCGAAAATAACATTACTAAGTGGCCTGTTCATGGCTTTGCACATGACAAGCGTAAGCAGTGTGCCGGCCGAGCCAACGAGGATACCACCTGTAAGCATGACTTTATTGTCGTACAGGAAACCGCCGAAGGCCGCAGCAAGACCGGTAAACGAGTTGAGCAGAGAAATAACAACCGGCATATCCGCACCGCCAATAGGTACGGTGAACAAAATACCGTAAAATAAAGCGGCACCGAATAAGGCGTATAAAATAACCACGCTGTCGATCTGATTGTAAACAACATATCCGCCGAATGCAAAAACGGAAATCATGACCAGTGTATTGATCACGTTGTACGCAGGAAGGCGGATGGGCTGATTCATCGTACCATTGAGCTTCAGGAAGGCAATTACCGAGCCTGAGAAAGAAATGCTTCCGATGATAATACTTAATACGATGGCAATGCTTGCCCCGGTATGTCCGATGTTATGTTCATATTCCATTAAACCGATCAGCGCGGCGCAGGCCCCTCCCATTCCGTTGAACATGGATACCAGCTCCGGCATCTTTGTCATCTGCACCTTTTTCGCCGTCATCCAGCCAATGACGGTACCCAGAGCAATAGCTCCGAAGATCAGGCCATATATAATACCTGGGACTGCATAACCATCTACCAGTTGACCGCCTTCCCTCTTTTGAAAAAGAAGAATGGTTCCCAGGATCGCGATGGTCATGCCGGTTGCACCGATCAGGTTTCCTTTTCTTGCAGTTTTGGCATTGCCCATCATCTTAAGGCCGAGAATAAATGTTACAGAACCAATGAGATAACAGAGTTCTAATAAATTGGCTTTCATAAAGAATAGATTATATGGCTGTTTCGGATTTCTATTGACGCGGAAACACCGCTTATTTTTTCTTGAACATTTCCAGCATACGGTCGGTGACCACAAAGCCGCCTACCACGTTTAACGTTCCCAGTAATACGGCCAGGAAACCCAGAATGAGTGCAAGCGTGTTGGATGGATTGACATTAAGCATGACATAAATGGCTCCGACAATTACCACACCGTGAATGGCATTGGCGCCGCTCATCAACGGAGTGTGAAGGACGGTGGGTACTCCGCCTATTACTTCAATGCCTACAAAAACGGAAAGAACAATAAAATAGATCATTTCCCGGTGTGCTCCGAAAAAACTGAATGCGTGTCTGATGAGTTCCATGGTTTTCTGAATTAATTGAATAAGAGATTGTGCGATTGTTTATAATCAGGCTGAAACAGTTTTTTTTGCGCTTGGATGAACAGCCTGCCCCTTGTAAACGATGAGTGAACCCTTGGTGATTTCTTCCTCCATTTCCCATTTGAAAGCATCCTTGTCGGCCAGGTGAAGAAGGAATGTCTGGATGTTTTTTGCATACAGGGCGCTGGCATTCATGGGCAGGAGAGAAGGGATATTACCTTCCCCGATAATGGTAACGCCATGCTTCTGAACGGTCTTGTTGAGTTCGCTGCCAATTACATTGCCGCCTTGTTCTACGGCCATATCCAGAATAACGGACCCAAAGCGCATGCTTTTGACCATTTCTTCCGTAACCAGCAGCGGAGCTTTGCGGCCCGGAATAAGTGCGGTGGTAATAACGATATCGGCTTCTTTCACATGCTTGCCAACGAGTTCCTGCTGCATTTTCAGGAATTCCTCGGAAACTCCTTTTACATAACCTCCTTCTATTTTGATGGAGGCATCGCCTTTCACTTCAATGAATTTACCGCCAAGAGATTCAACCTGTTCTTTGGTTTCGGGACGAATATCTGTCACCTCAACCACTGCACCCAGACGTTTCGCTGTGGCAATAGCCTGAAGTCCTGCCACACCGGCACCGAAGATCACCACTTTGGAGGGGCGTATGGTTCCTGCAGCGGTAGTCATCATGGGCAGAATTTTTCCCAGGGTATCGGCAGCCATAAGAACGGCTTTATAGCCGGCAAGATTGGCCTGTGAGGAAAGCGCATCCATTTTCTGAGCCCTTGAAATACGGGGAATGGCATCCACAGAAAAAGCGGAAACACCTGCTTTTTCACAGGCGCTGATTACTTCCGGGTTTGTACCTGCAAAAAGAAAAGACATCAGCACCGCATCCTTCTTCATTTTTGCAATTTCATCGGATGCAGGGGCATTTACCTTCATCACAACATCGCCTTCGGCATAAATTTTATTTTTATCGGGCACTATTTGTGCGCCGGCAGCGGTATATGTTTCGTCGGAAAAGAAAGAATTCAGTCCGGCTCCGGCCTCCACCATCACTTCAAAGCCTGCTTTCACAAGCTCTTTCACCACATCGGGGGTCAGGGCAACACGGTTTTCTTTGAATTTTGTTTCTTTGGGAACTGCAAGTTTCATGGTAGCTTATTTTGAGAGGTACGAATGTAATAAAAATATTCAATTTCAGGCCATAATCGTTTTCTGATATAACCTCCTAACGGACTTTCCCAAAACGCCTGCCGATGATGACTTTAAAAATATCCTGTTCTACTCCTGTGGTAAGGCCTTTGACATATCCAATGTTCAGTTCCCAGGCTGAAGAAAAGTCTACATCGAACGCGAGGGCCAATTGGTGGGGTTGCACGTTGAATGGGTCGAAATCCGTGAAGGGACCGGTGGAATTGTAATATTCCAGCCCTGCTTTCAGAAGTTTGCATATTTCAAAGCTTATTTTGGCATTGGGTGAAAATACAAGGCCTTTTTCATGATTTGCTCCGACAAAGGAATAGTCTACTGTAGGATTCAGCCCGAAATAGAATCGGCCTGCAGTCCTGTCAACAATCGGCCTGATCTCCAATGTCCATGAATCGGCGGCATACCGCTTGTCCTGATACCCCGCCTCGACCGAAAGGCTTATACC
>DASYGQ010000177.1:0-11920 GCA_035999585.1 Bacteroidia bacterium
TGTTTGTGCCGCTATTCAAAAAGATTCCATTTCTAAATACCAAGGTGCGTGTACCGGTTGACCTTTATGTTTCCAGGCTTATCGAAATCATGCTTTCGATCCCGACTGTTTTTCTGATCATTTCAGTGGCGGCTATCGTCACCAAGCCCGGGCTTTTTATGGTGATGGTTATCATCGGGCTGACTTCCTGGACGGGCATTGCGCGTTATGTAAGGGCGGAGCTGCTTCTGATCCGCAACCTCGATTACATGGAGGCAGCCAAGGCTCTGGGTTATTCCGATTTCAGGATGTTGTTCCGGCATGCCATTCCCAATGCGCTATCACCTGTGCTGATCAGTCTTGCTTTTGGCATTGCAGGAGCGATTCTCACAGAATCATTGCTTTCGTTCCTGGGCATTGGAGTTCCGGCTCAGGCTATCACCTGGGGCTCAATGCTGGCTCTGGCTCAGCAATCACCGGGCTCCTGGTGGCTGGCTTTGTTTCCAGGGCTTGCTATTTTCCTGACCGTAACGGTTTATAATCTGATTGGAGAGGGTCTGACAGATGCTACGGATCCCCGGTTGAAAAAATAGAAATAAGGCCTTCGAAATTCGATATTCGGCGTTCAGTATTCGAAATTATTTTCCCATTCTAGCCAAGAGAAGCTTAATCTATTATTCTGCAGCGTGGCCCGCCCCATTTTCGTCCTTCGGTTTGATTTTGTGGATTTTCTTGGTTCCGTCGTACATTGAGAACTTGAGGAATTTACATTCCAGGGGACCGTTGAATAAGCCGATTCTGCGGGTGGCATGCAGCCCGATGCTTTTCATGGCTTCCGGGTTGGAGGTGATGATCCAGGCATCGCAACCGGCATATTTTTTCTTCAGTGTATCGCCGATACTTTTATAGAGGGCATTGATATTATCTTCTTCAAGACGTTCGCCGTATGGAGGATTCATGATAAGTATAGGACGGCCCGTTGTTTTTTGAATGTGTTCCCAGGGTTCGAAATCCTGAAAAGAGGAGCAAAAGACTTTCACTGTATCTTCCACTTTTGCGTTCAGTATATTTTCAGTGGCCATGCGCGCAACATCGGCGGCTATTTCAACACCCGTAATCTGCTGATTTTCCTCTGATATCTTGTCGATTGCAGCGTTGAAAATGGTTTCCCACAGGGCCGCATCAAAATCGCGCCAGTTTTCAAAGCCGTATTTCTTGCGGAAATAGCCGGCGGGTATATTATTGGCAATCATGGCGGCCTCGATCAGGATGGTTCCTGAGCCGCACATGGGGTCAATGAGTGGGGTGCGTCTGTCCCACCCGCTCAGCAAAACCATCCCTGCGGCCAGTACTTCATTCACTGGAGCCTTGTTGGTTTGCTCGCGGTATCCGCGCTTATGAAGAGATTCGCCTGAACTGTCAAGCGATACGGTACAGGTATTTTTGAAAATGTGCAGATTGACCCTCAGGGTGGGTTGATCAAGGTCAACCGAAGGCCTCCGGCCGTATTTATTGCGAAACTGATCCACGACGGCATCCTTGGCTTTCTGGGCCATGAACTGGGAATGCGTGAAAAAATCGGAATTGACGGCACAATCGATGGCCAGGGTATCGTCCACCCCCATGAAATCCTCCCAATTGATCTTCCCGATTTCACGGTATAAGCCTTCTTCGTTGACGATGTTGAACGTTTTGATGGGTTTCAGAATGCGAAGAGCAGTTCGCAGGCAAAGATTTGCCTTGTACATGAAACCTTTATCGCCCGTGAAACTGACGGCCCGGTTGTGTTTTTCGATGCCTCCCGCCCCCAGACGCTTCAATTCGTCAACCAGCAAATCCTCCAGTCCGAACTGTGTTTTTGCTGTCATCAGGTAATTCTCGTTTCCGCTTTCCATAGGGGTCAAAGGTATTGTTAATTTTTTGCTAAAAAACCTGTGCAGGCAATTCGTTCGCAGGTTACGGAATTAGTATACCTTCGGCAAAAATTGTCGGATCAGTCAAAAAAGTATTATTTTTGAAAACTCATTATTTTTTTATTACTTGCATCGTTTTTAAACATTAATCCCTTTCCGCATATGGCTTTACAATTCCTCAACCTGAAACGATCTTCCATCCTGCTGGTAGCGGCTTCCATGCTTGCCACAAGCTGCGGAAACAATAAATCAGATGGAACCGACCGCGGAGAGGAGCCGAAAGACAGCACCTCCCCCCCGATTGTCAGCATTAACGGACAGATATTCAGCATCCCTTCGCCGCTTCAGACAGCCATGCTCATCAACCAGAGCGGGGCTCCTTTTTCGAAGTCCATGCTCAACGAACCGTCTAAGTCATCCAATTACCAAACCACCTACGAAAGAGCCCTGAACCTCGGAATTTACGGTGCAGATCTCGGATATCTCACCATTTACAATCAGAACGACCAGGCCCTTGCTTATTTTGCTGCGGTGAAGAAACTGGGCGATCAGCTGGGTATTGCCAGTTCTTTCGACGAAAAACTGATGAAACGCTTTGAAGCCAACATCGGCAAAAAGGATTCAATCCTTTCGCTTGTGACGGATGCTTACCGTGCCAGCGATGCTTATCTCAAGGACAGCAAACGCAGTGAAGTGGGTGCACTGATCCTTGCCGGTGGCTGGGTTGAAAGCATGAACTTTGCAACCGGCATACTGAAAACAAAGCCAAGCCAGGATGTCCAGAATCGCATCGGTGAACAGAAAACATCGGTTTCAAGCATTGTAAAGCTCCTTTCATCTTTCAGCAAGCCTGAATATGACGGTCTTATCAAGCAATTCAGGGAACTGTCTTCCCTTTTCGAAAACATTGAAATGAAATACACATTTGTTGAGCCTACTCTTCAGGCCGACAAAAAGACCACCATTTTGAACAGCAAAACTGAAGTGAAGATTACACCGGAGCAGGTGCAGGCCATTTCTGATAAGATCGCCAGCATCCGTAAGTCCATTGTACAGTAAATTCACAGGTTTAAGAAGCTAACAGAAACAGAGTAAGAAAAGAAAAAGCTATGAGCAAGTCCAGATACCTTATAAAAACCGCTTTCATTTTAATCATCGGATTGTCTTTCAGCAAGGCTTCTCTCGCTCAGTGCGACACCATTGCTAAAATATGCAACAAACACGTGAAAATTCCGTTTGTTTCCGATGGCCAATCTTACCGCTCCCTTCTTCTGAGCGATCAGGCTGCCGAATTCCAGACTACCTTTTACGGTGGCGCCACCTATCGCATTGCCGGTTGCAGTGGCCTGACCGATGGGAATCTTGTCTTCACCCTGTATGACAAAGACCGCAATGTTTTGTTCACGAACACCAGCCAGAAAAACGCCCCTTATTGGGACTTTAAAGTATCCTCTACACTCGATTGCATCATTGAAGCAAAACTGAATCCCGCTTCCGGTAATTCTTCCGGATGTGCTGTGATTCTGATTGGTTTCAAGCAATAAGCATTTATAATCACCCGAAGGAAGCATTAATACATCTTGTACTAATGCTTTTTTCGTCAGAATAGCGGAGCACATACACTATGAGTGAACGGATCCTAAAGGCCCTCATGCAGTTATTTGCCATCATCGCAAAAGTCGATGGTGTGACAAATGACGGCAGAACAATTGTACAGACCTTTCTGAAACAGCAGCTCAGCTCTGACCTGGTGGATCAATACCTCAAACTGTTTGACGAATTTATGGAAGCCCATCACCAGGTTTCCAAAAAGAAAGACGGTTCAGCCAAAAGAACATCGCTTAATTCCGTCAAAGTCCTGAAAATCTGCACACAGATCAATTCGGAACTTACCCAGCGCCAGAAAGTGGTTGTGCTGGCCCGCCTGATTGAATTCATCCATTCCAGCTACGAGATTTCCGAACAGGAGTTGGAATTCGTGCAGACCGTTGCTGAAACATTCAACATCGATCAGGAAGAATTCAAACGAATGACGGCCTTTGTTCAGAACAAGGAAGACAATGTGCCCGACAACGATGATTTCCTCATCATCAACAGCAAAACAGATCACGAATTCGACCATACCCGTCATATCTTCAATGAATCGGTCAGCGGTCAGATCCGTGTACTTTCCATTCCCAGTGTGGCTATATACCTTCTTCAATACTTCGGAGAAGCTGAATTGTACCTGAACGGGCAGATCATTGCCAAAGACAAGATTTACATCCTGAACCCAGGATCCTCCATCCGGAGCTCGAAGGTTCAGCCCATTTATTACAGCGATATCATCAGTTCCTTCCTGGCCGACAAAACCAAGAAGAAAGTCACCTTCACCGCCCAGAATCTGGAGTTTAAATTCAAAGGAGGGAAGCTGGGGCTGAGGAACATCAATATGTCGGAAGAATCCGGCAAGCTCATTGGTATCATGGGAGGTTCAGGAGCCGGTAAGTCGACTCTGCTCACGGTTCTGAACGGTAATGAAATACCTTCCGGCGGAGAGGTACTGATCAACGGCATCAATATACATTCGCAAAAATCAAGAATCGAAGGTGTTATCGGCCACGTTTCGCAGGATGATCTGCTGATCGAGGAGCTCACCGTTTTTCAGAATCTTTATTACAACGGAAAACTTTGCTTTGGAAATCTCAGCGATGAAGACCTGACCAAAAGGGTTGATTCTGTACTGACCGACATCGGTTTGTATGAAGCCAAAGACCTGAAGGTGGGAAGTCCGCTCGAAAAAACGATTTCAGGAGGTCAGCGCAAGCGCCTCAATATTTCCCTGGAGCTGATTCGTGAGCCCCTTGTCATGTTTGTGGATGAGCCTACCTCCGGTCTTTCCTCCCGCGACTCCGAAAATATCATGGACCTTCTGAAGGAACTTTCCCTCAAAGGCAAGCTCATCTTTGTTGTGATCCACCAGCCTTCCTCCGATATCTTCAAGATGTTCGACAAGCTCATGATCCTGGATGTGGGCGGTTATCCGATTTATTACGGAAACCCGGTGGATGCAGTCATCTATTTCAAGACACGTGTGAATCATGTGAATTGCAATGAGAGTGAATGCCCCGCCTGCGGTAATGTTAACCCCGAGCAGATCTTCAACATCATCGAATCGAAGGTAGTTGACGAATACGGCGAGCTCACACGGATACGCAAAGTGTCGCCGGGCGAGTGGAACAATTTGTACAAGGAACACATTGAGGTGAAAACCGAGTTCCTCCAGCCTTCCACTGAAATTCCGGAAAGCACCTTTAACATTCCGAATAAGCTGAAGCAGTTCAAAGTGTTTATCACACGTGACGTTTTGGCAAAGCTTACCGACAAGCAATACCTGAGCATCAACCTGCTCGAAGCCCCTGTCCTGGCCTTTATCCTTTCGTTCCTGATTCGTTTTTACAGCACCGATGCTTCCAATACGCTGGGCTATACCTATCGCGACAACGAAAATATTCCCGTTTACCTGTTTATGTCGGTTGTCGTTTCGCTTTTCCTGGGCCTGACGGTTGCCGCCGAAGAGATCATCAAAGACCGTAAGATCCAGAAGCGGGAGCGCTTCCTGAACCTGAGCCGCGGCAGTTACCTCTTTTCAAAGATCAGCATCATGTTCGTGCTTTCGGCCATTCAAAGCATTACGTTCCTGCTTGTTGGAAATTCCATCCTGGGTATCAAAGATATGTGGGGCGACTACTGGCTGGTTCTCTTTAGCACCTCCTGCTTTGCGAATATGCTTGGCTTGAATATATCGTCTGCTTTCAATAATGCGGTGACCATTTACATCCTTATTCCTTTCCTCATCATTCCTCAGCTTCTGTTGAGCGGGGTGATTGTAAAATTCAACAAGCTCAACCCTACCCTTACTTCCCAAAGCATCGTGCCTTTCTCCGGTGAGATCATGACTTCGCGCTGGGCCTTTGAAGCTTTGGCTGTCAATCAGTTTAAAGCGAATGCATTTGAACGTAATTTCTATGCTTACGACCGCAGCCAGAGCACAGCTTCTTACAAGAAAGACTACTGGCTTCCGGAGCTCAGGCCCAGGATCGACGATGCTGAAGTAGCTCTTAAAAACAATGATTCAAAGGCTCTTGCCAGCGACCTCCGTTTGTTGCACAACGAAATTGCCAAGGAGATCAGAAGAAACAAGAACGTGAAATTTGATGGTGTTGAGAAACTCGTTCCGGGACAGTTCACGGAAGATGTTGCAGCATCGGTGCACGATTATTTCAACCGTATTTCAACCTATTACATGCACCGTTACAATCAGGAGGATGATAAAAGGAACAAGGTTATTCTCGACATGAACCGTGATTCCGTTTCCAAAGCACGTTTCCTGAAACTGAAAAACGATTATTACAACGAAGCCCTGAGCGATCTCGTTCTTAACAAGACAGATCTGAGCAAGAAAATTCTGGAAGTGGACGGAGAGCTTATTCAGCGTCTGGAGCCTGTGTACATGGAGCCAACCAACAACTATGGCCGTGCACATTTTTTTGCTCCGCGTAAAGTATTCCTCGGGCGTTCGTTTGATACTTACTGGTACAACATTTATGTGATCTGGAGTATGTCTGTCGTATTGGGCTTTGCCCTTTATTTCGATCTTCTCAAGAAATTCATGAACCTGTTCGAATCACTGAACGATTTCCTGGCTTCGAAGCGCAAGAAAAATTAATCTCCTTCATTTCATTGAACGTACAGCATCAACGGAACACATAGGCTCCGTTGATCGCTGTGCTTACTTCCGGCGGAATTTTTGACATTTCAAAGGAATCATACCCTGTTTTCAGATTTCTCCAGAATGCCAGCAAGGCTGGCTCCTGAGATCTTGCTTTTTCCAGGGTCGCCAGATTCTGTTTGCTGAGACGGCATGGAAAGACATCAACCTGTATGTCCTCCTGCCCCCCATTTCTTGCTTCGGATGCCAGCACATAGAGCTCTTTGATCACTTCATCCGTTAAAGGTATACAACCGATGGTCACACAATTCCCATGTATCATGATGGCTCCGCCAGGTCTCTTTTTGTCGCCCAGGATGCGGTCACTGGCATTCGGGTAATTGAGTCCGAGGGAAACGAAATAATTACTGTAGGGGTTGAATACGCTGATTCTGTAAAATCCTTCCGGCACTTGTCCGTCACCTTCCCGTCTTTTAGGTCCCGGCTCACCGGAAGAGGCACAAACCGGCCATGCCTGATAGGGTTTATAAGGCCCTTTTGAACCGGAGCGCACCCATGCTTCCAGCACTCGTTCCTGTTTGAATACCCGGATAAAAAGGGTGAAATGTGTTGTGTCGATGAACAGCCTGTTCAGCTTCGATGCGACGACCGGCCATTTCTCTCGGTATGACTGAGCTCCCTTTGGAGCTTTCATCTGCTCGTGCCGGAATGCATTTTTGCTTCCACCAAATGAGCACAAAAGAGCCGTCAGAAGGATCTGAACAGGAAAGCGGGATAAGCATTTCATAGGCATTTCAGTTTAGGGCTATGGATCAGTTGGGTGCGTTTCAGCTCTTGTTTTACAAGAGCGATGCCAGAAACAGTGTTTTTCCATACCCGTTTATCAACAATGGGCTGTTCTTAACATGAAAAGGTCAGAAAAAAGGTTTCCGGGCTTTTGATTAATTTTATGCAGTAAACAGCACAATGAAAAAGTACGTCCCTCTTCTGAAAAACAAATACGTCATCGTCACTTTCGTGGTGGTTGTGTGGGTGCTGTTTTTCGATAAAAACGATGTGTTGTCTCAATTCGATCTGACAAGGCAGGTGAATAAACTGCGTTCGGAGAAGAAGTATTTTACCGATGAAATCCAGAACAACAAAAGGGACCTGATGGAGCTGCGCACCAATCCCCGGAACCTGGAAAAATTCGCCCGTGAAAATTACTTCATGAAAAAAGACGGTGAAGTGATCTATGTCATCGTTCCCCAGAAAAAAGCAACACAGGCGGCACCCTCAGCGAATGCGTCTTCGCGGTGATAATGGACATTGTAAACTAATTTCGAATATCGAACACCGAATTTCGAACTTCGAGTGGAAAATAAAATTCTCTGAGGCGAATACTTCGACATTCGGTGTTCAGCATTCGAAATTCGATATTCATTTTTTTACTGCCCGCTATACTCCCCAAACACTCCCCTCATCACATCCGCTATTTCGCCCAGGGTGGCGTATTCTTCGCAGGCAAGGAGGATGGAAGGCATGAGGTTTGCTGAACCGCGTGCATCGGCTTCCAGTTGCTTCAGGATGCTTTTCACCTTATCGTTATTGCGGTTTGCCTTCAGGACATTGATCTTATCGATCTGCACCTGCCGGATGGAATCATCGATGGTAAGGATATTGCCGAGCGGTTTTTCTTCCACTTCAAATTTATTAACCCCCACAATAATTTTCTCTCCGCTCTGTATATCACTCTGGTATTTATAGGCAGCCTGGGCGATTTCTTTTTGCATAAAGCCCTGCTCGATGGCTTCGACAGAGCCTCCCATGGTATCAATGGTACGGATGTATTTCCAGGCTTTCTCTTCCACTTCACGGGTCAATTCTTCCACAAAATAGGATCCGGCAAGAGGATCCACCGTTTCGGTCACCCCGCTTTCAAACCCGATGATCTGCTGTGTGCGCAATGCAATACGGGCAGCTTCTTCGGTAGGAAGGGCGATGGCTTCATCAAAACCATTGGTATGGAGACTTTGTGTTCCTCCAAGAACAGCGGCCAGGGCCTGCATCGTGACGCGCACGATGTTGTTCTGGGGCTGCTGGGCCGTAAGCGTCGAGCCACCGGTCTGTGTATGAAACCGGAGCATCTGAGCTCTGGGGTCGGTTGCACCCAACTCCTTGGTAATCTGAGCCCACATGCGACGTGCGGCACGGAATTTCGCCACCTCTTCAAAGAAATTATTGTGCGCATTGAAGAAAAAGGAAAGTCGTTTTGCAAACACATTGATATCGAGTCCTTTTTCAAGAGCCGCTTTCAGGTATGCTTTGCCATTGGCAAGGGTGAATGCCAGCTCCTGAACAGCGTTGGAACCCGCTTCACGAATATGGTAGCCGGAGATGGAAATGGTATTCCATTTAGGCACTTCTTTGCTGCAATATTCAAAAATATCGGTGATGATACGCATGCTTGGTTTTGGGGGGTAGATATAGGTCCCCCTCGCGGCGTATTCTTTCAGGATATCGTTCTGGATAGTGCCTGAAATCTTTTTCAGGTCGGCTCCCTGTTTCTTGGCCAGTGCAATATACATGGCCAACAGAATGGAAGCGGTGGAATTGATGGTCATCGAAGTGGTGACTTTCTCGAGACTGATTCCATCGAACAGAATTTCAATATCCTTCAGGGAATCAATGGCCACTCCAGATTTCCCTACTTCTCCTTCGGCAAAGGAATGATCCGAATCATATCCGATTTGCGTGGGAAGGTCGAAGGCAACCGACAAACCGGTGGTGCCGTTATTGAGCAGGTAATGGTATCTTTTATTGCTTTCCTCAGCTGTGGAGAAACCGGCATACTGGCGCATGGTCCAGAGTCTGCTTCGGTACATGGTATTCTGAACGCCCCGTGTAAACGGGAATTCTCCGGGTTGTTCCTCCGGGAAATCCTTTTTTCCATAAACACGTTTGATTTCAATATCCGAATCCGTTTGAAACCGGATCTTGCTTTCCTTCTCTTCCATAAAATTAAAATCAGAAATTTTGTCCCACCTCGCGCTTGATATAATCAAGGGCAACATCGGTAGGGAGTTTGGGTACCTGTGCCGCAATATTGATGATCATCTGGCTCAGGTCAATGCTGGAGGCGGTATCCGGAATTTTGGTGGCGGAAATATTGATCAGCTTGATGATCTCTTCTTTAGCCGTCTTCACCATTTCCCAGGCATGACCGCTCACATAGATCTGCTGCGACAGGTTATGTTCAAACTCCGTGCGGATTGCTTTGATGAGTTCTGTCTGTAACAAGCGGGCACTCATGCCTTGTTTGTTCACACGTGGGATCAGGCTGTTGGGTGATATCCGTTCGAGAAACAAAGCGATGCGTTCATAAGCCTGAAGCCGTGTGGGAGTAATCAGGCTTTGATTGGCCAGACGTATTTCGGTGAGGCGTTTACGGGCATCGTTATCAAGGAAGCTTTTCACCAGGTAATAGGCCGTCAAAAACACAATCAGCGAGGGTACAATAAACTTAAGGGCGCTGAAGAAAAGCTGCATCGTGATTTCCATAGTTTTCGTATCTTTAGATGGCTAAATATCGTAATTTTTCCGGATTTGCTGCAAACATCAGGGAATCAGGCATCTTGACCCCGTTCATTTTCCCCGGCACGATGAAAAGGCATGCATCTCTTCTTTTCCTGAGCCTCTTTGCCGCTCTTCTTTGCGGGCACCGTCCCCTGAATCCTCCACCATCGCTTTCCGGCTCTTTTCTTGGATTCAGCCTCATGCCAGGTCCAAACAACGGGCTTGTTTCCTTTGCCATTGTCACTCCGCTTCCAAACGGACAACAGGATTGTCAGTTTATCAGTCGCAACGATTTTATACGCATGGCCAGCGGAGTTGTACACAACGAGGTAAACCCTACTGCCGAGAATCTGTTTACCAAATATGCCGTTGAAGAATGCGGGATGTACCGCGATTCTGTTTTCAACAGGACAAACTTTACATGCGGTGTTCTGGATCAGCTCTGGAAACTCCGCTATCACCAGGGGCCATACGGAGGAGCAGATTCTCTGGGATGGACAGGCGCCACGGTACCCTCCACCAACCAGATGAATACACTGAAGGGGTATGGCATTACCAATCTGGACGACTTTTTCTATGGTGAAAACGCATTCAAGCTTCTGCACGACATGCAAAGCTATGCCTGGCAAAGCAGGTATAAATCAGGCTGAAAGACACAAAATACTTCCCTGAAGCCTGATCTGAGTCCGATGCAATGACGGTTGTTTCTTTTCGAATGAATCCGTACAAAATTGCGTAGCTTTGCCGCCAACAATTTTGATTTATGACTTTATCGGACAGAATCAATGCCCTGTCGGAATCCCAGACAATTGCAATGGCACGCAAGAGCCGTGAATTGATTGCTCAAGGGATCGACATCATCAGCCTCAGCCTCGGAGAACCCGATTTTCCGACGCCGGAACCCATCAAGGAAGCAGCCAAAGCAGCCATCGACGCCAACTTCAGCTATTATACCCACGTATCCGGATATCTTGAACTCAGGCAATCCATTGCCAATAAGCTGAAACGCGACAATGGCCTTGATTATACAGCCGATCAGATTGTGGTTAGCACCGGCGCCAAGCAATGCATCGCCAACGCCATCCTTTGCCTGGTTAACCCCGGTGATGAAGTCATCGTGCCATCCCCTTATTGGGTCAGCTATCTGGAAATTGTAAAGCTGGCCGAAGGCAAAACAGTGGTTGTGCCGGCAGGAATCGACACTGATTTCAAGATCAGCGCAGCACAGCTCAAAGCGGCCATCACACCCAAAACCCGCATGATTGTTTTCAGTACCCCCTGCAACCCCACCGGAAGCATTTATTCAAGGGCCGAACTGAAAGCCATTGCCGAGGTGGTCATTCAATATCCCGATCTTTACATTCTGTCAGACGAGATTTACGAAGACATCAACTTTATAGGCAAGCATGAGAGCATGGCTCAGTTTGATTTCATCAAAGAACGCGTCATCACTGTCAATGGTGTATCCAAAGGCTTTGCAATGACAGGCTGGAGAGGCGGCTATCTGGCTGCCCCCCTCTGGATAGCAAAAGCATGTGACAAAATGCAGGGGCAGTTCACTTCCGCAACCTGTTCAATCACACAAAAAGCCATGCAGAAAGCCATGGAACTCCCTCAGGAGGCCACACATGCCATGCGCGATGCCTTCAAACGCAGAAGGGATCTTGTACTTTCGCTCATGAAAGATATCCCCGGCTTCCGCCTCAACAAGCCAGAAGGCGCATTTTATGTATATCCGGAAGTATCTTCTTATTTCGGGAAG
>DASYGQ010000104.1:0-8224 GCA_035999585.1 Bacteroidia bacterium
CGGGCTGGCCTGGATATCATTTATGGAAAGCTCAAGACGCATTACCAGGCTCTTGAAGAACAAAAAGAGAAAAACAGAACTGCCAAACAGGCTTTGCTTGAAAAGGCTCAGGCCCTGACAGAAACACTGCCTTCGGATGAAGAAGGTTGGAAAAAAAGCACGGAAGGGATTATTCAGCTTCAGAAAGAATGGAAAACCACCGGCTTTACCCAAAAAGGCAAAAACGAGCAATACTGGAAACAGTTCCGCGAAGTATGTGACCGTTTCTTTGAGGCCAAAAATGTTTTTTATTCGGATATTAAAGAATCAAGGAGCGATCTGCGCAAGCAAAAACTGGACCTGATCGCAAGGGCTGAAGCGTTAAGCACGAATACCGACTGGAAAGAAACTGCCGATAAGCTCATTCGCATTCAGGCAGAATGGAAAAAATCACCAACTACCGGACTTCCTGACGAATCGCGCTTGTTTCACCGCTTCCGGAAAGTCTGCAACGCATTTTTCGATGCCCGGAAAAAACATTACGAAGACCTGGACGCGGCAGCTGCCGGGGAAGTCAAATCAAAAGAAGAGCTATTACTGAAGTTTCAGTCTTTTATCCTCTCTGGCGATGAACAGAAAGACAAAGAAGCATTGCAGCAATTCAGCCTGGATTGGCAAACGCCTGCGAGGATACCTGTGAAAGACAAAAAACGCCTGAACGATTTGTTCTATCAGAATATGGATGAACTATACGGCAAGCTGAATGTGACCGAATCGGAATTGCATCTTATCCGCTTCCGCAACAAGCTTGAAAAACTTGAACAGGATGATGCCACAGGGATGCTCCTTCAGAAAGAATACGATCATGTCAAGAAACAGGCCGAACAAATCCACCTTGAGATCCTCAAATACGAAAACAACCTCGGCTTTTTCAAAACCAGCAAGAGCGACAACCCTCTACTGACAGAAATAAAAGCCAAAATTGCCTCTGAAAAAGAGCGCCTGGCTTTTATGAAGCTGAAACAGAAAATGGCTATTGAAATATTGAACCGGGTAAGCGCTTGATTCAGTGCTAACCCAGACTGCGGTAATAAGCAAGGGCCTCTTTCACCAGTGAAGCATCCGCGACCTTATTGACGTCGCAAACCCCGATCTGACGGAGAAGCGTAAAATTGAGCTCGCCTTTGGTATTCTTTTTATCATGCCGCATCAGCTCGATCAGACGATGATCGGCCAGCACATCAATTTCAACATGCCCGAAATGCCGGATAAGAAAAGCGCTGACCTGGTCCAGGTCAGCCTTGCCGAATTTATTTGATATGCTGGAGATATAAGATTCGGCAATCATTCCGATAGCAATGGCTTCACCGTGAAGCAGGCTTTTCCCCGGGCTCTCCAGAAAATAGCTTTCAACAGCATGACCGATCGTGTGTCCGAAATTCAGGGCCTTTCGAAGACCCTTTTCACGGGGATCAGCCATAACAACTTCGTTTTTGATGCGGATCGAGTGCTCAATCATCTTAGGCCATACTGCCCCATCCGCTACATTGGCTTGTTTTACAAAATTCCAATATTCATGATCAGCAATGAGGGCATGCTTGATTACCTCCGCAAAGCCACTGATCATTTCCCGCCTGCTGAGTGTTTTTAAAAATCCGGGATATATAAAAACACCTTCAGGTTTACTGAAAACACCTATTTCATTTTTGAGATGGTCAAGGTCAACCCCTACCTTGCCTCCAACTGAAGCATCAACCTGAGAAAGCAAGGTCGTTGGAACCTGAATAAACGGAATCCCACGTTTAAAGGTGGAAGCCACAAAGCCACCCATATCACAGATCACTCCGCCACCCAGGTTGATCAGCAGGGAATTCCGATCAGCACCCATTTCACCAAGAGCTTTCCAAAGACGTGAGCAAACCTCAATGTTCTTGCTTGACTCGCCGCTTTCAATCTCAATCACCTTGGCCATTGCCAGGCGGGTTACGCGACCTGAAAGCACCGGCATGCACTTGCTCAGGGAATTCTCATCCACCAGAACAAACAGACTTGATCGTGCATACTCAGGCCGGGAAAGAAAAACATCCAGTTCTTCCGCGGCACGCTCGCCGATACAAATATCATATCCCTCGGATTTTACCCAAACAGAATCCATCATCTGGCAAAGAAACAAAAAAATGCGTGCCTGACAAGTTTCTTGTGCTGTTAAGCCTGTCAAGGCTTCGGGTAAGAATAACCTCCTCCCCGAAATCCATTCATAATGGGTATATTTGCGCCTCATCATGTTCTAAACAACAATGGTTTCATTCGACAATACAGAAATCGCTTTTTCAGGGAAAACCGATAAAGATTTAAAGAGATCATACTGGCTGTTTACACTGGTCAGCAATCCTCTGTTTGTAAACATGGGCAAGTCGCTCACGAATTTCGCGATTCAGGCAAGGCTCCCTATCAATGGCCTTATTAAGGCAACTATTTTCAAACAATTTGTGGGTGGTGAAAATATTTCAGAATGCAGTAAAACTATTGCCGAGCTTGGCAAATATCACATCGGTACTATTCTCGACTACTCCGTGGAAGGAGCTGAGACGGAAAATGCCTTCAATGCCTGCGAACAGGAAACCCTTGAAACCATTCATCGGGCTGAAAAAGACAAGAACATACCCTTTTGTGTTTTCAAAGTCACAGGCCTGGCCCGCTTTGCACTTCTTGAAAAAGTAAGCGCATCCGGAAGTCTGAATGAACAGGAAAAAGAAGAATATGACGCCGTAAGAAAACGCGTACATCATATTTGTAAAACAGCTCATTATGCCGGCGTGCCCATTTTCATGGATGCAGAAGAGAGCTGGATCCAACCTGCCATTGACGATCTCGCCAATGCAATGATGCTCGAATTCAACAAGGAAAAACCTATTGTATACAACACTTTTCAGCTATACCGCAAAGACCGCCTTCAATACCTCAAGCATTCGTTTGAGCTGGCCGAAGCCGGAGGCTATCACCCCGGTGCGAAATTGGTCAGAGGGGCTTACATGGAAAAGGAAAGGGCAAGAGCCAAAGAAAAATCCTATCCGAACCCGATACAGGATGACAAATCAAGCACAGACAGGGATTACGATGCCGCGCTGAAATTCTGCATGGAGCATATTGACAAGATCGGGCTTTGCGCCGGCACACACAATGAGCAAAGCTCCATGTACCTGGTGCAATTGATTGAGAAGATGGGTATTCCTGCCAACCACAAACACATTTACTTTTCTCAGTTGTTTGGAATGAGTGATCACATCAGCTTCAACCTTGCCAAGGCCGGATATAACGTTGCCAAGTATGTACCGTATGGTCCCGTGAAAGAAGTATTGCCTTACCTCATACGGAGGGCTCAGGAGAACACTTCAGTGAAGGGCCAGACCGGCAGGGAACTTTCTTTGATTATCAAGGAAAAAAAGAGAAGACAGGAAGCCTGAAGGAAAAATGCTGGCTCAGGGACAGGTGCAGGAATCTTTCGGTGAATCCGTATTCAGAACTCCGAGTATTCTGGTTTCAGCAGCACAAGCCCCGCAAAAAAGGCGAAGGTGTTTTCCTTTTTTGGTGGTTACTTCAATGGCATAGCGTGGACAGGGTGTTTCGTGAACCTGGCTCTGGCTGAAGTTCACCTGACCGTGTTTGATTAATTCTTTCAGATCCTCCACTTTAACATCCTGGCAATTCAACCGGCATCCCGCATTTCCGGTAAGAACCATTTTATTGGTATCGAGTTGCATCACAATCCTGTTCTTGGGAAGCCAGGATGTGAGGTTGTCATCAGGGCGGTTTTTCATCACCCCAAACCAGACGATCAGTGCGCCCAGGAAAAAACCGAATAAATAAAGCTGTATTCTTCTGCCGAAATTCAAGAGATGGAAATATTTGTGTTTCTGAAATTAAATGGCCGCCATAAGCAGGTCAATATCTGTATAAGGCAGTTTGAAACAATCGGCCAGGTATTTATTGGTAAGCGATCCGTAGTAGAGATAAACCCCGAAACGAACTCCCATATCGCTCTTGAGCATTTTGTCGACACCACCCTCTTCTCCAATGTTCAACAGGATGGGAGCGAAAATGGTGCTGAAGGCATAGCTTGCTGTCCGGGCCACACGTGATGCGATATTCGGTACACAATAATGGATGACTCCATGCTTGCGGAAAACCGGTTTGGTATGGTTGGTAACTTCGGAAGTCTCAAAACACCCGCCCTGATCAATGCTCACATCTACAATCACTGATCCCACTTTCATTTCGCTGACCATTTCTTCGGATACCACACAAGGTGTACGACCCTGGGGAACACGAATGGCGCCAATCACAACATCAGCGGTTTTGAGATGCTTGGCAAGTACACGCGGCTGGATGATTGAGGTAAACACACGCGTACCGATGGCACTTTGCATGCGGCGAAGGCGGTAAACAGAATTGTCAAATACTTTGACGGAAGCACCGAGTCCGAGTGCCGCACGTGTAGCAAATTCACCAACTGTACCTGCACCCAGGATAACCACTTCTGTTGGTGATATACCGGAAATTCCGCCGAGGATAGAGCCCTGCCCGTTATTGGCATTACTCAGGTATTCGGCAGCAATCAGGATAGACGTTCCGCCGGCTATTTCGCCCATGGAACGGATCACTGGAAAAATACCGTCTTCATCTTTGATCCAGTCGAAGGCAATGGCTGTAATTTTCTTGGACATCAGCTCCTTCACAAAATTCTCAGGCTGTACGGTCATCTGCAAAGCCGAAAGCAAAGTCTGACGGGGTTGCATCATTTCAATTTCCTGAAGGGAGGGCGGTGCCACTTTGAGTATGATATCCGCTTTGTAAACTTCCTGAGCGCTTCCAGCTATCTGAGCTCCGGCCTCACTGTAGTCGTGATCCTGGAAATTTGCCATTTTACCGGCATTGGTTTCTACGATCACCTGGTGCCCGTCGTTGACAAGCAAAGCAACTGCATCCGGGACAAGCGCAACGCGATTCTCCTGGAAGGAAATTTCCTTCGGGATGCCAATGTATAATTTTCCTTTTTTACGGCCCACTTCAAGCATTTCTTCCTGAGGGAGCAGTGCGCCTTTGGCGAGTGATGCAAGAAGACCTTTCGACTGTTGACTCATGTGAATGGAGGAAGAGCACAGAGATGTATAGTTCCATCTGCCGGCTCTTGTTGCAAATATCGAAATTTTAGGCAGAAACAGGAAAAGAAATGCACCTTTCCTCTCCGTTTTGTTCGATCCCAACCATCAGGCAATCCGAAGGAAGCAGGGAAGCGATTTTCTCAGGCCATTCGATGAAACACCAGTGGCCTGAGTCCAGGTAATCCCGGAAACCCATATCCAATGCCTCTTCTTCCGTTTTTATCCTGTAAAAATCAAAGTGAAATATTTTTTCCCCCGATAAACAGTGGTATTCGTTGACGAGAGCATACGTCGGACTGCTGGTCGGGCCTTTGACACCCAGCTGCCTGCAAATGGCTTTTACAAATGTGGTCTTGCCAGCGCCCATAGGGCCCTGAAATGCGAATATCCTCGCTGATCCTGCTTCTGACAGGAGCCGGGCAGCTGTATCACTCAGCTGATCGGGATGGCTGATACTTAACTTCATATTCCTCAAAGGATTCCAGGCATTTTACCTGGCACTCATGACAATATAGGGAATGATCATTTCTTCCAGGGAGATACCTCCGTGCTGAAAAGTATTCCGGTAATAACTGACATAATAATTGTAGTTGTTCGGATAGGCAAAGAATTTGTCTTCCTTGATGAAGATAAATGCCTGGCTCACGTGCTGTTTCGGGAGGTAAGCCTCTTCCGGCTTACGAACCTCAAAAACATCCCGTTTTACATAGTCAAGACTCTTTCCCTGTTTGTAACGCAGATTGGTGTTCACATTCTTATCGCCAACCACTTTGGAAGGCTCTGTAACCTTGATGGTTCCATGGTCGGTTGTAATGATCAGCTTTCCTTTTTTCTCCGCAATCTGCTTTATAATATCATGGAGAGGAGAATGTTCAAACCAGGAAACAGTGATGGAGCGGTAAGCTGCTTCATCATCGGCAAGCTCCCTGATCACCTCCATCTCGGTACGTGCATGAGACAGCATGTCCACAAAATTATAGACAATGACATTGAGCTTATTGCCCATCAGGTTATTGAAGTTCTCCGATAATTTTTTACCGGCTGCGTGATTGGTTATCTTGTTATAGGAATGTTTGATATCCTTTCCAAGTCTCTTCAGATTTGCGGCCAGGAACACATCTTCAAACTGATTCTTGCCCCCTTCTTCCTCGTCGTTAAGCCATTGATTCGGAAACATTTTTTCTATTTCGGAAGGCAGAAGCCCTGCAAAAAGTGCATTTCGGGCATATTGGGTGGCGGTGGGCAAAATGCTGAAGAAAAGATCTTCACTCTCTGTTTTGAAATACGTGTGAAGAATCGGTTGCAGCATTTTCCACTGATCATATCGCAGGTTATCAATGAGAATCAGGAAAACCGGACCTTCCTGCTCAAGAGCCGGTACCACTTTATTCTTAAAAAGGGTATGAGAAAGCACCGGGGGATTCTTCTCTTTTCCGTTTAGCCAGCTGATGTAATTGTTCTCAATAAATTTGCCGAATTGTGCGTTGGCTTCACGTTTTTGCATCTGGAGTACTTCAAACATGCTCTGATCGGACGATTTCTGAAGCTCAAGTTCCCAGTACACGAGCTTTTTATAAACCTCCACCCATTCGGTGTGAGACAAACGATCGCTTAGTGTCATTCCGATGCTCCGAAACTCCTGCTGGTAGCCGGATGTTGTTTTCTCGCTGACCAGGCGTTTGTTGTCCAGTATTTTTTTCAGAGAAAGTAAAATCTGATTGGGATTAACGGGCTTGATGAGATAGTCCGATATTTTGGAGCCGATGGCATCTTCCATGATGCGCTCCTCTTCACTTTTGGTGATCATCACCACAGGCAGATCGCTTTTAAGTCCTTTGATGCGGGCCAGTGTCTCCATTCCGGACAAGCCTGGCATGTTTTCATCGAGAAAAACAATATCGAAATTGGTCTTCTTCATGAGATCGAGTGCACCATCTCCGCTGATTGCGGTTTGTACATCATAGCCCTTTTCTTTCAAAAAAAGCACATGCGGTTTCAGAAGTTCAATTTCATCGTCTGCCCAAAGGATTTGTATTTTATCCATAAATTCGTTTTTTCAGGCTTAAAGTTAAAGTATATTTAGAATGATCTATTCTTTTAAACGACTTATAATCGGCTTTATTGCCCGTTTTAAATCCTAAATTTGCCCTAATTATTTGTGCTTTTTTAACAAAACAATACAAACCCGTTTTATGAAGCCGGATGTCCTGAAACAAAAAATAGAAAGTCTACTGAGTCAGATTGATGACATGGAATTCCTGGAAGAGCTTCGAACAAGCCTTCTTGAGAAGCTCGACAAGGAAAAAAGGGAAACCCTGCATCAGGAGAGCATGAAGAATATGCAGAAGAGGCGTGCCTCCAAGAGTAAGAAACAGTAGATCCAGGGCCCCATGAACACCTCTTCACACAAACGCAAAATATTCAACGATCCTATATACGGCTTCATCACCGTTCCCGATGACCTGACTTTCGCCCTGATTAACCATCCCTGGTTTCAGCGCCTTCGCCGTATCAAGCAGCTGGGGCTTACGAATCTTGTGTATCCGGGAGCGCTTCACACCCGCTTTCATCATGCACTGGGAGCCATGCACCTGATGTCGGAAGCTATTGAAGTGCTGCGATCGAAGGGTCATCCGATCAGCGATGAAGAAGCTCAGGCAGCAACCGTGGCTATTCTTCTGCACGACATTGGTCACGGCCCTTTCTCCCATGCTCTTGAGCACAGCATTGTCAGCAAAATATCGCATGAAAAAATTTCTGAGCTTTTCATGAAGCAGCTGAATACCGAATTCAAAGGCAAACTAAGTCTGGCTATAAGGATTTTCAAAAACGAATACAAGAAAAAATACCTGCATCAGCTCGTGAGCAGTCAGCTTGATGTAGACCGGCTTGACTACCTGAAGCGCGACAGTTTTTTCACCGGCGTTTCCGAAGGCATTGTCAGTTCCGACCGTATCATCAAAATGATGAATGTTGTGAAAGGTGAGCTGGTTGTTGAGCTCAAAGGCATTTATTCGGTCGAAAAATTCATCATCGCCAGACGCCTTATGTATTGGCAGGTATACCTTCACAAAGCGGTGCTT
>DASYGQ010000182.1:0-4354 GCA_035999585.1 Bacteroidia bacterium
GTGTTTCCCCCTGTGTCCATACCTGGGTAGGCTTGTTTACGTCTTTCCCCAGCGGGTTAATGAAATAGAGGCCTTTGTCGGAATTGATGGCTGCACTCCCTCCCTGCTTCAGCTCATTGGGTTTGGCTGTATAATCGATAAAAACAGTGAAGTTCTGGTCTTTCTTGTATTCTTTGTCAAGCTGTATCGTCAGTAAATCATTTGCATAGGTATACGTGAGCTTTTTGTGGTTGCTGCCTTCGCTCAGGGCCACTTCGTGAATGTCCATCCCTCTTGCCTGAAGCTCAATGGAAGATTGAGGGTAAAAGTGAGGATGGGCTGTGATTGTTGCTTTTCCATAGAGGTAAGCCTTTTCAAAATCGAAACGGACATCCAGCTTGGTATGGACAAGGTCATTTTCACGTGTTGCGGAAGCCCTGTAAATGGCCGGCTCAGGCAATTTTGGTTTTACCTTAACGGTGTCGATGGAAACGGCAATAGGATTCGCAGCTTTCGGGGCTTTTCCTGAGCTTTTAAATATATTACAGGCATTCAGCAAGAAGGCTGATGCCAGGATCAGAAGGGCTGACTTAGTTTTCATGAACAAAGGGTTTATTTAATAGCTCCCGAACCGGGGAAAGGGCGTAAAGATGCAGAAAAATATGCTCGTTTCAAAAAAGGAAGGACAAACGGTCGGCAGGCTCCATTTACGGCAAATCCCGGATATAAATTTCTCTCCCCAATGCTAACAATCGGCAAATTGCTGGCTTTCTGAAGGAAATTTCGGATATTCGCTGTTCATTCAAATACTGGATTTTATGTCATCCAATACGTTCAAGGTACTTGTCAATGGGAAAAACGAACATTCGGTGGTTCTTGACAACGCAAACTCCGGAAGTCTGAACAATCAACCCTTTTTGCTGGACAGCATCCGGGTGAAGGAAGGAAGCTTTCATGTCATTAAAAATAACCGCTCTTACAACATTGAAATAGTAAAATCCGACCCTGAGACAAAATCGTTTGTGTTGAGCGTGAACGGAAATAAATATACACTCCAGGTCAAGGATAAATACGATGAGCTGCTGAAGAGCCTCGGGCTTGACAATCTGAACAGTAAGAAGATCAATGAACTGAAGGCCCCCATGCCCGGTCTTGTGCTTAGCCTTGCCGTGGAAGAAGGCGCTGCCGTTAAAAAAGGAGATCCCCTGCTGGTGCTGGAAGCCATGAAGATGGAGAATATTCTGAAAGCTCCCGATGATCTTGTTGTTAGGAAAATCACGGTCAAGAAAGGTGTGGCTGTTGAGAAGAACCAGGTCCTTATCTATTTTGCTTAATACTTTACCGGCATGACCGGCATTTCAAAATGTCTCACTAATAAAACGGAATCATGAACGACAATCACATGGAAAGGCGCGAGTTTATTAAAAAAAGCGCGGTATTGACTGTAGGCGGACTGGCATTGGCCAGCCTTCCGGGATCACTGAGAGCTGCCGGTACTGACTCTGTCGCAACAGACATTTTCACCCTTCCTCCCCTGCCCTATGCTTATGATGCGCTGGAGCCGTATATCGACAAGCAGACCATGGAGATTCACCATACCAAACATCATCAGGCCTATGTCACCAATCTGAACAAAGCCCTGGCTAATGAAAAAAATCCTTACCGTGACATCACAGAGCTTTGCCGCAGCATCCATGACGGCAATTTCGCTTTGCGCAATAACGGCGGGGGCCACTTCAACCATAGCTTCTTCTGGAAACTCATGAAGCCACCAGGCGCTCAGCCGGCTGTTCCAAGCGGTCCCCTTGCTGATAACATCATCGCAAGCTTTGGAAGCCTGGATGCGTTCAAGACTAAGTTTGGCGACAAAGCCAAGAGTGTTTTCGGATCGGGATGGTGCTGGCTTATTGTCAATGATGTGTATAAGCTTGAAATAGCAACCACACCCAACCAGGACAATCCTCTGATGCTTTTTGCTGAAAGCAAAGGCGTTCCCGTACTCGCCATCGACGTCTGGGAACATGCCTATTATCTCAAACACCAGAACAAACGGGCCGATTATATCAACGACTGGTGGAGCGTCATCAACTGGGACGAGGCCAATAAACTATATCTCTCCGCCAAAAAATAGGTCTGTTGCAATGAAAATAGCGTTTTTTGATTCCGGTGTTGGCGGCCTGACTGTATTGCAAGAGGCCTTGAAACGCATGCCCGGTGAGGACTATATTTATTACGGCGATTCGGATCATGCTCCTTACGGAACAAAAACAAAAGAAGAGATTAAGGGGCATGTATTCCGTTCGGTTGAATTCCTGGCGCAAATGGACCTCAAAGCCCTTGTCCTTGCCTGCAATACGGCAACCAGCGTAGCTGTGGATGATCTGAGAAAAATGTATTCCTTCCCGATCATCGGCATGGAACCGGCTGTTAAACTGGCTGTCAAAAACACGAAGAACCAGAAAATAATCGTGTGCGCCACCAACGTCACGCTGAAGGAAGGTAAGCTCAGCCAGCTTGTTTCCAATCTGAACGCCACCGAAATGGTGGAATATCTTCCTCTTCAGGAGCTTGTCATGTTCGCCGAAAAATTTGACCTGGAAAGCCCTGAAGTTATTGCCTATATTCAAAAGAAATTCTCCTCTTTCAACTGGAATGAATTCGATTCCATCGTGCTTGGCTGCACCCATTTCATTTATTTCAGGCACCTCATCAGACAATTTGTTCCGAAAGAAATTCAAATTCTGGATGGCAATGAAGGCACCATCAAAAACCTTGCATCAAAAATTACATTGAATTCCGGCCCCAAAGCTCAGGAAATACCCTACTTTATTTCCGGCAGAAAGGCCGACAAAGGCTTTTTTGACCGCTACCTCCGCTTTCTGAACCAGTACGAAAAAGCGCTCTGATTGTTTACCGGCCCATTCATTCCCTCCGGAACTGGAAGCTGACGCATTTTTTCAATACATTAGCCTTCAGGACTGCCTTAAAAGAGGCATCCGAAATCCCGTACTATGGCGCATCCTCTGAGAAAGATTATTCTTTTCATTTGCTTTATTTCCGTTTTGCCAATGGCGGCGGAGCGGGGCAGGAATGATTCACTCTGGACAGTTTACCGGAACACTTCCCTTCCGGACACCAGTCGCCTGCAAGCCATCAATTTCATCGCCCAAAGCTACCGTGGCAATAAACCCGATTCAGCTATTCTTCTGGCCGGACAGGAACTGACGCTCGCAGGTAAAGCCGGACGCACCGGATACATGGCCAAAGCTTATGTGACAATGGCCATCGCCTCTAAAAACAAGAGCGATTATGGCAAAGCCATCGAGTATAACCATGCCGCCATCAAAGCCTATGAAACAATTCACGATAAAAAGGGAATGGGTATCTGCTACAATAACCTGGGCAATATTTTCAAACACGAAGCGAATTACCCAAAAGCACTGGAATATATTTTAAGATCCCTGAAGCTACGGGAAGAAACGGGTGACAAGCCGGGTGAAGCCTATTGCTATGTAAACATCGGTGTGATCTATGCACTTCAGTTCAATTTTCAGAAAGCACTCGGGTATCAGTTCAAAGCACTGGAAATCTTTGAAAAAGAAAAAATAAAAGACGGCCTGGGTACCAGCTACGATAACCTGGCCGGCTTTTATACAAACATGGGTGAATACTCAAAAGCCATTGTGTATTACAACAAAGCGCTTGTTGTTGAAAAGGATATCAACGATGTCCAGGGCGTGGGTTTGTGTTACGAGGGCCTGGGAGATGTAAGCAAGAAACTGAACGATTATCCGAGAGCTCTTAATTATTACCTGGAGGAGCTTGGCATTATGAAACAGATTGGAAACAAACAAAGCATCGCCGTTTCGTTTGTAAACCTGAGTGAGCTTTATCTCAAGCTGGGTGAATTTCAGAAAGCAATTCAGTATGCTGATTCGGCACTTCAGATCACCGGCAAGATCAGTGCCATCGACCAGGAAAGGCTGGCCTATGAGTCCCTTTCAGAAGCTTATGCCCGTCAGAATAAATACAAAGAAGCGTATGAATATCAGGTCCGCTTCAAAAAATTAACCGACAGCATTTTCAGTACTGAAAACAGCAAGCAGCTTGGTGATTTAAAAACCCGCTTTGAGGTCGAAAAGAAAGAAACAGAGCTGGAAGCAAAAGCAAAAGCCGAGCAGGAAAAACTGCAGGCTATTGCACGTGTCGAAAAGAAAAAACAGCAATTCATCATCGGCGCTTTTATTGCCGGTCTTACTCTGGTGCTTGTCTTTGTTTTCTTCATTGTAAACCGTTTGCGCATTACCAATAAACAAAAGAGGATCATCGAAAAGCAAAAAGCCGTTGTCGAAAAGCAAAAACAGGAAACCGAACA
>DASYGQ010000128.1:0-5746 GCA_035999585.1 Bacteroidia bacterium
GACACTGCCGACTTCGGACTCAAATCCGAGGAATTTAAAAGTCTTTCATTTGAAACAGATAACGTGAAGGCCCACATCGACTTCGACAACAGGGCAGGGGATTTCACCTCCAACGGAAAAGGCTCTATTGTCAAATTCCCGGTGAACCAGTATATCTGTTATATGGATAACTTTAAATGGTTCATGGATAAGGAATCTATTGAGATGAACGGTGCCAAAAAAGGCAATACGGCCAAGCCTGAGGATTACTCGGATCTGGATCTCCAGGGCCCGTAATTCATTTCCGTTCATCCCAAGCAGGTCTCTCTTCGCTTTGTTGCTCCTTCAGCCAAGTATGATCTGAAGAAACACATCATTGCCGCCAAGGAAGTGGTTTATATCAACGTGGCGGATGCACGTATTTATCCGGATAAAGGAGAGGTTACCATTGAGAAGGATGCTTATATCCGTCCGCTGACGAACGCCAAAATCCTCGCGAATACCGTTACCAAACACCACAAGATGTACAATGCAAACCTGAACATCTTTACGCGAAAAAGTTATTCCGGATCCTGTTCGTATGATTATATAGACGAGACAAAGGCCAAACAGACCTTGTATTTTTCTAATATTCAAACCGATACCACAGCCCAGACCTATGCTGAAACAACGGTGGCAGAAGATGCCAAATTCAGTCTGAGTCCGCATTTCGATTTCAATGGAAAAGTTAAACTGCTCGCCTCTGAAGAATTCCTGATTTTCTCGGGTGTTACAAGGATCCAGCATTCCTGCGATATGGTGAACAAGACCTGGTTTCAGTTTAAATCGCAGATCAATCCAAATGCCATCATGATTCCGATTACTTCCGATCCGGTTGATCAGAATGGCAAACCCATTGCGGTTGGTATGATGAGTACCACCGATTCCACTCACGTTTACTCAGCCTTTTTATCGAAGCGGAAGAACAAAAACGATGTGGAAGTGCTGACTGCTGACGGATTCCTGATCTTCGACAAGAATGTGGGTGAGTACAGGGTATCAAACAAGGAGAAACTGACCGAACGCAAATTGCCGGGCAATTATGTCAGCCTGCATGTAAACAGCTGCGTACTCTATGGGGAAGGTAAGATGAACCTTGGCGCTGATCTCGGACAGGTGAAAATAACTCCGGTTGGAACGGCCACTCATTATCTGGTGCCCGACTCAACGGCCTTTGATCTGATGATTTCCATGGATTTCTTCTTCGATGACGGCTTGCTTGATAAAATCGCTCAGGCTATCGAGGCGAAAACCGATCTGCCTTCCACGGATTTCTCTAGACCGGTTTATGAAAAAGGACTGCGGGAGCTTATTGGCAAAGAGAAAGCCGACAAGGCAATCTCGGATGTCAACCTGTATGGGAAAATGAAGAAATTCCCGGATGAGCTCAAAACCACATTCCTGTTTACCGATGTGAAGATGAAATGGAATCAGAAGACAAAATCGTTCATTTCTTCAGGAAAGATTGGAATTGGCAATATCAATAAGAATCAGCTGAATAAGATGGTGGATGGTAAAATCGCCCTGGAACGGAAGAGAACAGGAGACATCCTGCATATTTATATCCAGGTGGAAGACGGAAAATGGTATTATTTCGAGTATAACCGTGGAATCATGAATGTCATCTCCTCGGATGATGCCTGGAATACCATTATCAAAGACATGAAATCCGACAAACGGGAATCAAAGGAAAAAGGAACACAAGGCTTCCGTTTCATATTGGGTCAGCCTCAGGCACCCAAAATATGGCTCAAAAAGGTCGGATGCGATGGCTGCTAGATAGTTACAGCGTTTGTCAGAAGTAATAATTCAAGAACAAGAAGGGTTATTAACACCGGTATGTTATCAGTTTTATGAAGCGAACTGCTTCAATTCCTGATATTTATGCTATATTTGAGTTTATTGATTGAAGGTTCACCTTTAAACCGAACGATGATTACACCCATAGCCGTATCAGCACTGCTTTTTGCTTATGCCCTAGGTTCTCTTCCTTCTGCCGTCTGGATCGGGAAGATGTTTTACGGAGTTGATGTCCGCGAGCATGGTAGCGGAAATGCAGGAGCAACCAATACCTTTCGTGTACTGGGAAAGAAAGCCGGTGTTCCCGTACTGATCATTGATATCCTCAAAGGCTGGGTAGCTGTCAACATTACTTATTATCTGATTCAGGACGCTCCTGGCACCGAGCCCTTTGTAAATATGCAGATCGTATTGGGCATTGCTGCTTTGATCGGACATATTTTCCCTCTTTTTGCCGGATTCCGTGGAGGAAAAGGCATTGCAACACTGCTTGGAATCATGCTTGCCATTCAGCCTTCTGCTTCAGCCATCGCCATTCTGGTATTCCTGGTTGTTTTCCTGGTATCAGGATATGTATCGCTCAGCTCAATGACAGCGGGCTTTGCCTTCCCTTTCATCATCATGCTTCTGTTTAAAAACAGTGTCATTCCTTCCCTTGTCATCTTTTCTTTCCTTGTCGCCATCCTGATCCTGGTTACTCACCAGAAGAACATTGAGCGGCTGATCAAACGCCAGGAAAGTAAAACACGTCTGCTCAAAAAGAAACAAAGCTCGCTGGCAAAGTAAAAATCCCGATCAGTCCTTATGGAAAATCAATACATCGGGCATCTTTCGGTCAAATTTTCTAACTTTGCACCTTCAGCTTGACCGCTCCAAAAACTGATTTGATTTTTCAGTATTCATGTATGTCTAAAAGGACTTTCTCTTATTTTGCATTGCTTTTGGGAGTGTTCTTTTTTATGCAGGGTGCAATAATTGCCCAAAATGACCTGGGTTCTGAAGAAGCGCTTCGGAAAGAAGCTCAGAAAACATACGACGATGAGGATTATGCCACAGCCCTCAAACTCTATTCCCGCCTTTTAAGCGTCAACCTCAAAGATCCTATTTACAACTACCGATATGGTGTTTGTCTTCTGGAAGCATCCCCGGATAAAGACGAGGCAATAAAATATATTGAAAAAGCCGTTAATACTCCGGATGCCGAAAAGGAAGTGTTTTTCAATTACGGCCGGGTTTTGCAATTGAATTACCGGTTCAACGATGCCATTGCTGCATTCACCAAATACAAATCCCTGGTTTCCGAATCGAAAGCCAAAAAAATGCAGGTTGACCATTACATTGAAACCTGTAATAATGGCAAGAATCTTCTCCGTAAAATAACCGACCTGCAGGTACTAGATAAAAAAGACCTGGACGACAAAGACTTTTTTCTCTCTTACGACCTCAGTGATATCGGCGGACGACTCCTCGTCAAACCCGATGACTTCAAAACAGCCCTTGACAAAAAGAAAAAAGAAAACTCCATTATATTTCTCTCACAGGATAAAAGCGAAATCTATTTCTCCAGCTATGGAGGCAGTGATGAAAACGGCAAAGACATTTATGTCATAAAACTGCTTCCGAGCGGTGAATATAGTAAACCTGTTTCGCTCGGATATCCCATCAATACGGAGTTTGATGAAGATTATCCTTTCCTGCATCCGAACGGCAAAGTGTTGTATTTCTCATCCAAAGGTCATAACAGCATGGGAGGTTATGACATATTCAAAAGCGAGCGCAACGAGGAAACAGGCACCTGGAGCAAACCCGTCAACCTCGATTTTGCCATCAACACACCCGATGATGATATCCTGTATGTAACCGATAAAGATGAGAAATTTGCTTATTTCGCTTCCCGGCGCGGCAGTGAAAAAGGCCGAATCGATGTGTATCACATCAATACAGAACGTAAACCGGTTGATATCTGCATCTTCAAAGGCAAATTCATTCCGCGACAAGCCGGCCAAAGCCTGACTGCCAAGATTACTGTCAAGAACGTAGAAGCAAACGAAGTAGAAAGCGTGGTCAAGTCCAACGAAACCACAGGTGAATACACACTCAACCTTCCGAATGGCGGTAAATACCTGCTTACAGTGGAAACGGCAGAAGGTGATGTTCAGTCGGATGTACTGATCATTCCACAGCAGTTCGAAACCGTTCCTATTCGCCAGGAAATTGCATACAAAGAGGAGGAGAGCGGTAAAATGCACCTTAACACATTCTTCGGACAATCACTTGCCGACGATGACCGCTATGCACTTCCCATCGAATTCATCAAAGACCGCTCGAAGCTGGATGTGAATGTGAACAAGGATACAAAAGACAATACAGCCGCCGTATTACCTGAGAAAAAAGATTCTGTGACAGTGGCCGATACCACCGGCGCACTGCCTAAGAAAAAAGATCTGAGCAATGAGGATCTGATACATATTGCCGAGAATGATGCAAAAGACATGGACAAGGATGCAAAGGATGCACGCGATGCGGCAGACAAAGCTCTGGTCATTGTCAATGAAAAGAATGAGAAAGCACTGGATTTCAATAAAAAAGCAGAGGAGGCCAACTCTTCTGCTGCAGCTATGACTGATCCCGTTCAAAAGCAGACTGAACAGGCCAGGGCTGATGCATTGCAGCTTCAGGCGAATGCTGCTGAAACAGAAGCACTGGCCGCCAATAATTTCTTCCGAGGACTCGATGCTGAAGCGGTGAAAAAACAAAAAGAAGCTGATCTTGCTTCCCGTTATGCTCAGGATCTTGCTCAGGCAATCCAATCGAAATCAAAAGATGCCATGGCTCGTCTGGATGCTCAGAGGGCTGAACTGGATAAACTGAGTGAAGACAAGTCAGGCGCGCCTGATGATCTTGTGGCTGCCATCCGGAGAGATGCCGATGCCAAACAAAAAGAAGTAAATAAGGTAAGGGATGAATCTGCCAAAATCAGGGATGATCTGAGAGGCATTGATGCGGAAATAACGAACCTCAATCATGAATCGGGTCAGACAAAGAACGATCAGCTGAAAGAAGGAATAAACAGTCAGATCGTTTCTCTGAAAGAGGAATCCAAAACCAAAGAAAAGGACCTTGCTGAAAATGATGTAAAACTGGGTAAGCTTCAGAAAGAAGCGGAGAACCTGGCCAACCAGGCTTATCTGGTTCATCAGATGAATGAACAGATCAAATCAGGTCAGGTTACAGCTGGTAGCGAAGCCATTGACAAAGACAAACTCAATGCCCAGATCAGTACTTATCAGAAATCCAACAATGGCGCTATTACCAATGCCACTGCTTCTGCTCCTGATACAGCTCACACGATTACCGAAATCAAAGCTGAAAGACCTGCCGGCGATACAGGAACACTTGCCGTTTCCGGTAAAGAAACAGCACCTGCAGTGGCTCCTCAAACCGATGCGAAGTACAATGCTGCTCTGAAAGAAGCGGAATCCAAACCCAATGAACTGGCGAAAGAAGAGGCCCGCAGCGAAGCATTGCACCAATGGTCCGATGAGCTCAATACCGCCATTGCAGAGAAGAAAGAAGAACTGAAAAAGAATCCCGATAAAGAAAAACAGCAAAAACTCCTGAATGACATTACGGCTCTTGAAAAAGAACAACAGGAGAAGATTCAGCAGGCTTCTGAAAGCACAGCCAGAGCAGAGAAATTGAAATCAGGCCCTTCCGGAACTATTGTAGCTTCAGGCAATAACACTGATTATTCAAAGCAATACGAAAAACAAATAGCTGCCAGTGAAACACTTTCCAGTCCTTCCGCAAAAGAAACAGCCAAAGCCGATGCGCTGAAAGCCTGGTCGGGTGCCATCGATGCGGATATAAGCAGCAAAAAACAGGACCTTGAACGAACCACTGAACCTGATAAGAAAGCCCGTCTTCA
>DASYGQ010000129.1:0-4872 GCA_035999585.1 Bacteroidia bacterium
AAAAAAGAAGGCAGCTCAAGGCTGCCTCACGAGCTGGATCAGGTCCGCTCTCTGAATCGTTAAAAACGACTCTATACAAATGTAATAAAAAAATACTTTTTCGTTTGGATAGTATCACAGAATCTCACGCAAAAAAAATGATTCCAAAATTAAGGACGCAATTTTTTTCGATGCTTAGAATTCTAATGATTTTTCGTCTGTGCCAACAGAGAAGTGCCGCGTGAAGGATTGAGGCATTTTTGTCTGAGCTCCTTTGCAGCTTCTGATTCTGATGGGGAAAATTAATTTCAAAATTAAATCGAAAGCTTTCGAGGAGAATTACCTGCAAAGAGCGAGTGCCGCTGTGCACCCTACCATTTCTAATTTATGAAAGGGTGAAAGCCTGACCCCTGAAGCAAAGCGCTTTAATTGATCATCAAACTTTTCGCAACGTTCAAAGGCGCTTTGCTTCAGGGGGAACGCCCAAATACTGAAACAGCTCTTTATAATTAAGAAGACAATCGAAATCCCTTAACACTTACGGAAAAATCTGATACACCTCAATCTTGATATCGGTGATGTAGAAATTCTGGTGTTTGATGTTCCAGATATAGAACGCCAGGTTGGAGTCATCACCCTGGATTCCGGGAATCTCCATGTTGTAATGATACGTGCGCATATCGCCTTCCAGGTCGGCCGGCTCATCGTTGATCGGGAATGGGGTATAGTACTCATGCTCCTTTTTGGAATTGGCGATGTCTTCCACAAACAGCACGCCCGAGGAGCTGTTACGCAGAGGCTCGTAACGCGTGAGCGAAACTTTTACGAAGAATTTTTCCACCCCTTTGAAAGGCGGCTTGTTCTCAAACACCCTGGTGGCACCAAACTCATGCCCGTTGAAATGAATTGCCATCTTCCCGCTGAACGGCTCGGGCTGCAGGGTATTCCATCCGGGAAGGGGCTTGCTGAAATCCTGGTCTTCCGAATAAATCAGCTTCGGCTCCTGACGGCTGTAAGGCTGCAAATCCACGCAGCCGCCCAGACAGTCGACATACTTGGGCGATGCTTTCAGAAACACATATTTGTAACGTTTCCAGTCCATGCTGTTGTAATGCAGGATGTGGTTATAGAACTGGTATGTCTGAATAAGATTCACCGCGAGGCAGAGGAAGCAGGCAGCATAGAAAATGAAAGAGGTATCGGTGGTGCTGAGGAAACGAAGCTTTGACGAGAGCAGTTCCGGGATACCGGCCAATGCATAAGCGAGCATCACGGCCACAATGGGATAGAGATCGATAAAGGCCCGGTGTCCGAAGCTGTCGGCAAAGGTCCAGCTCCACCAGGCGGCAATGGTATAGGTGAAAATAAACAGGATGGAGAGGAAGGACCAGAACGCCAGGCGGTCTTTCCGGTACAAAGGAATCAGGCCGAGCAGTGACAGGGCAGCCAGAGGTGTATAGATGAACCAGCCTTTCTGAAAGCCCAGGAGCACACCAATCCATTCGGGATGCAGCCAGTAAAAGCCTTCACCGGCATAGGTGCGTACAAACCAGTGGCCTGTTTCGAGGTAATAAACCCCAAGCTGTAAAAAGATCAGGAAGCCGATGATGCCTGCAGTTGTTGCGATCACCGAAGGCCGCAGGAGCTTCTCGCGCAGGGGTGCCAGGCCGCCGGCCAGGAAAGGAAGCAGGCATACCATCCACAATACATTGGTTGGGCGCAGTAAGATACCCAGGCCAAAGGCCAGGATACAGATGATCAGATGCAGCGTTTTGCCGTTACTGAAGTATTTACGTCCGAAGCAAAGCAGGACACTGAGCACCGTAAAGGAATACAGGTGCGACATGGTTGGCTCCAGCACAGAATAATAGAAGAGATTGGTGCCCAGGGTAATCAGCAGGAGGGTCAGGGAGATGATGATGTCGTTAAAGCCCATCATTTTCAGTGCTTCCCTGAGGCAGAAGAGGGCGATGCATAGCCAGAAAAGTGCTGCGATGCTGATGATCTTTTTGAAAGGGCCTGTATAGCCATCGCTTGTCTGCCCCTTCAGCTTTGTGTAAACATAGGCAGTCCCGAAAAAAGGCGACCAGAAAATGGAGTTGCCGATGAAGTATTTGTTGACATTGCCCTTGTCGGTCTTATTGACATACAGGAGCTTCGGATCCTGATGGGAGAGGTCATGCTTGATAAAGAGCTGAGGCAGGTAGGCGTAATAGCCCTTGGCGTCACCGCTGGAGAACTGCTCTTTCCAGTTTTCGCCTCCATAGCCGTCCCACCTTGCTGTTTTCACAAAGTAGGCGCTGATCAGCAGAATGACACAAATGGTTATTTTAGAAAGGTGCTTCATCGGAATCCGGCAAATTTAATGAAGATTGTGGTTTGGGCAAATGGAGGGGAAATTAAGTGTGAGTGTGAGAGCGAGTGTGGAGTCATTTGAAAGAGTAGAATGAGTCTTTTTGATTCCTCCACACTCACTCTCACACTCAAACTGGGCTCATCTCAAGACGGAGTATGTTGGAAGGGTAAAAAAAGAGTACGGTCTATTCGGCCCGGCACGTCCCGCGAAAGCCATTTTTTTTAACTTTGCTGTCCTTAAATAAAACACCAGATGTTCGAGAATTTATCAGATAAGTTAGACAGGGCTTTCAAGATCCTGAAGGGCCAGGGCAAGATCTCCGAAGTAAACGTTTCGGAAACCCTCAAGGAGGTGCGCAAAGCCCTGCTTGATGCCGACGTAAACTTTAAAGTGGCCAAGACCTTTACCGATGAAGTGAAGCTCAAAGCCATGGGTCAGAATGTACTCACCTCTCTTTCTCCGGGCCAGCTTCTCATTAAGATCACACACGACGAACTCGCCAAACTCATGGGCGGCGAGAAAAGCGATATCAAGCTGGGAGGAAACCCCACCGTTATCCTGATGAGCGGCCTCCAGGGTTCGGGTAAAACAACCTTTACCGGAAAGCTGGGTCTTTACCTCAAAACAAAAAAAGGCAAAAAGCCATTGCTTGTCGCCTGCGACATATACCGTCCCGCTGCGATCGACCAGCTTCATGTATTGGGTGAGCAGATCGGTGTGGATGTGTTCTCCGACCGGGAAAACAAAGATGCCGTGTCAATTGCCAAAAAAGGCATTCAGTATGCCAGAGATAACGGCAACTCGGTGGTTATCATCGATACAGCAGGCCGTCTGGCAGTAGATGAACAGATGATGAACGAGATTGCTGCCGTGAAAAAAGCGGTGGATCCGGATGAAATCCTGTTTGTGGTGGATGCCATGACCGGACAGGATGCAGTGAATACGGCCAAGACATTCAACGAAAGGCTCGATTTCGACGGTGTGATCCTCACCAAGCTCGACGGTGATACCCGCGGTGGTGCAGCGCTTTCGATCCGTTCGGTCGTCAACAAGCCGATCAAGTTTGTGGGTACCGGTGAAAAGATGGATGCACTGGATGTGTTCTATCCGGAGCGTATGGCCGACAGGATACTGGGCATGGGCGATGTGGTGACACTCGTGGAAAGAGCCCAGGAGCAGTACGACGAAGTGGAAGCCAAAAGACTCCAGAAAAAGATTGCCAAGAATCAGTTCTCTTTCAACGATTTCCTTTCCCAGCTTCAGCAGATCAAGAAAATGGGTAACCTGAAAGATCTCGTGGGCATGATACCCGGGGTAGGTAAAGCTTTGAAAGATGTGGATATCAAGGAAGATGCCTTCAAAAGCATTGAAGCCATCATTCATTCCATGACACCCCACGAACGGGAAAATCCAGATTCCATCAACGGCAGCCGCAAGCAACGTATCGCCAAAGGCAGCGGCACCAATATCCAGGAGGTGAACAAGCTCATGAAACAGTTTGAAGACACCCGCAAGATGATGAAGATGATGAGCAACAAAGACCAGATGATGAAGATGATGAGGAATATGCCGAAGCAGGGGAGATGAAAAAGGGGAATATCGAATATCGAACACCGAATTTCGAACTCTGAAGTGTTTGTGTTTTTTTACTTCGATATTCGGGGTTCGGCGTTCGATATTCGACATTTTCTTAGAATTCTATAACCGAAGAACTAAATTTGCGATGGTCATCATAAACGGTAAGGAAACAGCGGAGTCTATTCAGTCCGAGATTGCGGCGGAAGTGAAAATTATTCGTGAAGCCGGTGGCAAGATACCGCACCTGGCTGCCATACTGGTGGGCAACGACGGAGGAAGCGAGACGTATGTGGCTTCCAAAGTGAAGACCTGTGAGAAGGTGGGGTTTAAGTCCAGCCTCATACGCCTGCCTGAAACCGTCACCGAAAAAGAACTTCTTGAAAAAATAAACGGGCTTAACAATGATCCCGATGTCGACGGGTTTATCATCCAGCTTCCTCTTCCCAAGCACATCTCTGAACAGAAAATCATTGAAAGCGTATCCCCTGAAAAAGACGTGGATGGATTTCATCCTTCCAGTGTAGGGAGAATGGTTCTGAACCTCGATACGTATATATCCGCCACACCTTATGGCATTCTCCAGCTTCTGGAGCGCTATAAAATTGAAACATCCGGAAAGCAATGCGTGGTGATCGGCCGCAGCCATATCGTCGGTTCACCCATGAGTATCCTCATGGCGCGTAATGCCTATCCGGGAAACTGTACGGTCACGCTGACTCACAGCAAGACAAAAAACCTGAAAGAGCTTTGTCTCCAGGCCGATATCATCATTGCCGCCCTTGGCAAGGCCGAATTTCTTACGGCTGACATGGTGAAGCAGGGAGCTGTGGTCATTGATGTGGGCATCACACGCATTCCATCCACCCAAACGAAAAGCGGATGGAAACTGCTGGGCGATGTGAAATATGATGAAGTAGCACCCAAATGTTCTTTTATTACTCCGGTGCCGGGTGGAGTAG
>DASYGQ010000130.1:0-8168 GCA_035999585.1 Bacteroidia bacterium
CCTGCCATGCAATACAGACCCCAGTCGTTCGGGTTATAAGAAAGTACTTTAACTGTATGGAAACCTCCATCGTCAATATACGAACCGCGCATCGGTTTAAAGTTACCCAGGAAACAACCGCGGGCATTGCGGATATAAGGACCGCCCCATGGGAAAGGTGACAATTTCAGACCACCGCGTGCGGCATATTCCCATTCAGCTTCAGTTGGCAGACGGAAATCCTGTACGAAGATTCCACCCTGACCATACAGGAAGCTGTTGAAAAGCTGTGTTCTCCAGATACAGAAAGCACGAGCCTGTTTCCAGGTAATACCCACTACCGGATATTCATCATAGGCCGGATGCCAGAAATACATATTGGTCATCGGCTCGTTGAAAGAATAGGTAAAGTCATGTACCCAGGCCAGTGTATCAGGATAGATATTAATGATATCCTTAATGATAAAGGCACTTCTGTCGAGTTTTGCTTTTCCGTTTACAGTATAGCTGCCGGGGCCGCTAGGGAAAGCTTTGCCTTTATCGTCCGGAGGTAATTTGTCCGGAATAAAACGGTTCGCTTTCTTGGCTGCAGTGCGCAGATCGATCCTGTAATATTCGAAATTGAGTTTGCGGGTATCGATTTCCACACGTTTGTAGAATCTTTCCTTTTCAGGAAGGAAGAGTGGCAAAAGATCCGTGTTATAGGTTTCGTCTTCTGATTTCCAGTCTACCTTGTTTTCCCAGTTCAGACTCGCTTTTGCCGGATCTGCATCGTAAGTTATAAGACCTTTCAATGAAGGATTGGCAGCGAAGTAGTCTTCTTCTGTGTAGAAATAGTCGTCTGGCTTGGGGTTACCACCAGCAGCAAGCATACGGCGGGCGATGGAGTCGCGGACGTGGTATACAAACTGGCGGTATTCGTTATTGGTTAACTCGGTCTGGTCAATGTAAAACGCCTGAATGGAAACCATGCGGGCACGGGTATTGTGAGCAAAGGGAACATCCTCGTCGTTCGGTCCCTGTGTCATATTACCCATAGGGCAGTAGAGCATCCCGTATGGATCCGGCTGGAACCAGGGATCCCGTCCCTGAACGCCAATCAGTTCGCCGCTCCTCTTTTCACAACCTGTCGCAAGAGCCAGCAAAGAACCGAAAAAGAGCAATTTTTTCATATTGCTACCTGTTTTTTTGATCTTTTGAGTGTCCACTTTGTTTGTTTTTGGTTAAACCCCTTCTTTTGCAGAAAATCATCATACGCGTGTATGATGATTTCGCTAAAGGATGGAATTGCTTCAACGCTACTGAATCGTATTAGGTTACAATTTATGCAAAATTCTTAGAAAAAGCGAACGTCTTCCCAGCTTTCAGGCTTCGGAGTATGGTCGATTTTTTTGCAAACTCCAAGCACAATCTCGTGAGAACCACTGCTGTGCAATTTAATTTCAGAAGTCGTTACATCATATGAGTAACCGATTCTCCAGTTGAGGGCGGTTGGGCCGCCGCCTTTGGTCGTTCCCTGGAAACCAAGCATTGGAGCGATGGCATCCTGCATCCTGTAGGATACACCCAGCCAAAACATCTTGTTCCAGAGTACATTCAGATTAACGTCAAAAGTGGTCACTTTAGCATCTGACTTCACTAAAAGATTTGGGCGAAGATCGAAGTTGCTGGATCCCAGGGGGAAAGAAGTTCCTGCCGTTACATAATAGTGACGTGCTACGTCAAATTTATACGATTTAGCCCCCTTACTGGTCAGGCTTTCGCTTGCATCAGGAAGGTGGGTGGAAGAAAGACCGAAATAAGTACCGTTTGCATGGGTAAAGTAAACACCCAGACCCAGGTCATAGTTTGTGCTAGAGAAAGCGGCAGGAATGGCACCGTCGTTGATGTTTCCGGCTGCTGTAGTCGATCCGTCAGGAGCGATCCAGTTTCCGCTGATGGTCTTGCTCTGGATACCCAGCTCAAGGCCGATACCGATCTTTCCAAGACCGGACATAACAGGGATGATATAAGATCCGGCGATTTTAGCACCGATGGTCTGGTCAAAACCGAGTTTATCATAGTCAACCGACAGTCCCACACCAAATTTTGGCGATACAGAAGCATCTACACACAGTACACCTGTCTGAGGAGCTCCAGGAAAACCGGTCCACTGGTTCCTTCCGGTGAAATTAGCGCAAATCGCGCTGCTTGTTCCTGCATATCCCGGGTTGGTAAACAGTTTGGAAAACATAAACTGAGTAAACTGAGGATCCTGTTGTGCAAAACCCGCAAAACCAGTGATTACAAGGGCTAGAGTAGTAAGACGTTTTTTCATATTTCGGTCTTCTTGGTTATCGGTCGGATTGCTTTTATAAGAGCAATAGGACGCTAAATTACGTTTTTTTACAAACTAAACAAATTTTTTTAACAGCTAATTGTTAAAGTTTTCCTGAAATTAACTCAATTTCAGGAAAGTTTGCCACCACCGGTCCGGCATTTCTTCTTTACAGGCGAGTTCATAGTCGCTGTACGTGCAGGGCACCAGGTGATGCCGCTCAAATTTCAGGCGCTGATTCGGGGGGTAAGGCACCTCCATCCACCAGCGATCACTCCTGGAACTCTTGAAAAACACGATTTCATGCTTGTGATCCTTGACGAAAACCCGGAATTTGGTGTAATCTGATTTCTCGGCAAAAGGGAAATCTTTTTTCCGGTTGTAAAACCCGTCGATGAAATACCAGATCATCTGGGCAACAAGGTGGGAAGTCTGCTTGTTATTATCAAAAGCAGGATTCAGTTCATAGATCCCGAATGAGCTCAGCTTATCGCTGATTCCGGCGTACCGTGCAATCTGGCATGCCTCTTCGCCATAGAAGCCATTCGGGGAAGCGTTTCCGCAGCCCGGGGCGTCCGACTGACGGATAGCCGACACATCGAAGCTCAGCACATCTGCATTGCGGACCACAGGCTCCAGATCTTCCATGCGGGCTCTCGCCTGGCCCAGCCGGTGCATATCGAAATTCAGTTTTTCCATGAGCTCCACGGAACTCTGTTCGACAAAATAACTCTGGTATCCGATATTGCTGAAGTTGAACAGAAAATTGGGCTGATGAAGAATGATCCGTCCCAGGTATGATTGCGAATCAAGGTCGCTTTCAACCGTCCCCAAATCAAACGAAGGATCCACAGAAACCATGTTGATGGTTTGCTCCAGTTTTTCATAAGCCAGGTAATTCGCATACGCCAAATCGTTGCTTCCGCCGATAATGATGGGCACAATGTTTCGCTTCAGCAGTTCTCCCACAACCGTAGTCAGCGCGAAATACGAATCTTCCACGGCATGTCCTTTCGCAATGGTGCCCAGATCAGCCAGTTTCACCTGGTAATTGCCCTGAAACAGACGATACAGATAACCACGCACATAATCGGGTGCCAGTCCGCATCCTTCATTGTTCACTGCTCTGCGGTCCTCCCCTATTCCAATCAGAGCAAGGTGACAACCTTTCAGATCAGGAAAATTTCCGGCCGAAGAATAAATTGAAAAAACACGTGCCAGTGATGAAGGCGGCAGTGTCCCGGGATCGGTTATCCGGCTGAGATCAACAGGCTGAAAAAAATCCGAAAGGTCCATCTTCTCTGTCATTGTCAATTGCTTTCCTGAATCTGAATGTATAGCGCAAAGATGGGAAAAAGATACAAACTAAAAAGTTTTTTCGCCCGGCTGCTGCTTCCAATCCGGAAACAAAAATGGCCCGGCTGATTGCCGGGCCATTTTTCTTCTTACAACATTTTTATTTTTTCCTGACAGCTTTCTTCGCTGCTTTCTTCGCAGACTTCGCAGTCGGTTTTTTTGCAGCTGCAGTTGCAGGTTTTTTCACCGCGGCTTTCTTCGCTGCCGTTTTTTTCGCAGCGGCCTTTGCAACGGGCGCCTTTTTCTCGATCACAGCTTTCGCCTTGTTTCCATAGCCTGCTTTTTCCGCAATCTCCAGACAATCCTGCAAGGTCAGTGAAGTGGGTTCCACTCCCTTTGGAATCTTGAAATTGTTTTTTCCAATGGCGAGGTATGGTCCCCAGCGGCCTTTCAGCACCTGCACTTCCGGATTCTCAGGGAAAGACTTGATGTATTTTTCAATATCGGCAATACGTTTCAATTCGATGAGTTCGATGCAGCGCTCGGCGCTCACAGTCATCGGGTCATCTTCCTTGCGAAGGGAAATAAATTTTCCGTCGAATTTGATGTAAGGACCAAATCTTCCGATGGCCACAATCATATCTTTTTCTTCCATCTGTCCGGCCACCCTTGGCAGCTTGAACAGCTCCAGCGCCTCTTCAAGCGTAATGGATTCAAGAAGCTGGCCTTTGCGAAGGCTGGCAAATTTCTTTACTTCCTCATCACTCTCACCGATCTGAGCCAGCGGACCGAAGCGGCCGATACGCACATACAGGTTTTTGCCGGAAGCAGGATCCTTGCCCAGCAGGCGTTCACCGGAAGCGCGCTCGGATGTTTCGAGCGTTTTCTCCACGCTCTTGTGGAAAGGCTTGTAAAACTCCTTCAGCATCTGTTGCCAGCTGAGCTTGCCTTCCGCAACCGTATCGAACTCATCCTCTACCTTGGCTGTAAACTGGTAATCCAGGATTTCAGGGAAATGAAGAATCAGGAAATCGGTCACAACCATTCCGATATCGGTCGGGAACATTTTCGATTTTTCAGCTCCTGTACCCTCTGTCCGGATCTCTTCTTTTATTTCTTTGTCTTTCAGAATCAGCACGGAGAAGTTACGTTTAACCCCATCCCTGTCTTCTTTCACGACATACTCCCGTTTCTGAATGGTGCTGATGGTTGGCGCATAAGTCGATGGCCGGCCAATCCCAAGCTCTTCGAGTTTTTTAACCAGACTGGCTTCCGTAAACCTTGCGGGGTGGTGCGTGAAGCGTTGCGTGGCTGATATTTCATTCATGCCCAGTTCTTCACCGGTTTTCAATGGGGGCAGCATGCCTTCCTGCTCTTCATCGGCATTTTCATCATCCGACGATTCCAGATATACTTTCAGAAAACCATCGAATTTAAGTACTTCACCCTGCGCAACAAACCGTTCTTCGGCTTTCGAAACAGCAATGGTGGCCGTTGTCTTTTCCAGTTCGGCATCGGCCATCTGGGAAGCAATGGTTCTTTTCCAGATCAGTTCATAGAGACGCTGTTCGTTGCGCTCTCCGGGCACCGTCTGGTTCTCGAGGTAAGACGGGCGGATGGCTTCGTGGGCCTCCTGTGCCCCTTTTGATTTGGTTTTGTATTTGCGGATATGGACATATTTCTCACCGTAGTTCTTTGAAATCTCCTGTTTGGCCTGATCGATGGCCGTATCGGAAAGGTTCACGGAATCGGTACGCATGTATGTGATCTTACCGCTTTCGTAAAGCCGCTGTGCCACCGTCATCGTTTGTGCCACAGAGAAACCCAGCTTTCGGCTGGCTTCCTGCTGAAGTGTGGATGTTGTGAAAGGCGCTGCCGGTGTTTTCTTGGCAGGCTTGGTTTCGAGATTGGAAATCGTGAAGGATGAACCGACACATTTCTCCAGAAAGGCCTGCGCCTCCTCCTGAGAAGTGAACCGTTTGTTCAGCTCTGCTTTCAGTTCTTTTCCGGAAGTGAGAAACAAGGCGGCCACCTTGAAAAAGGAAACCGATTTGAAGGACTGCACTTCCCGCTCCCGCTCCACGATCAGACGCACGGCAACGGATTGCACGCGACCTGCAGAGAGTGAAGGTTTGATTTTTTTCCAGAGGATGGGCGATAATTCAAAACCTACGAGCCTGTCGAGAATACGACGTGCCTGCTGGGCATCCACCAGATGCTTATCGATCGTTCTTGGATTGGCTATAGCTGCCTGAATGGCATTTTTAGTGATCTCGTGAAATACAATCCGCTTGGTGCTTTTGATGTCCAGCCCAAGCGCTTCCGCCAGGTGCCAGGAAATCGCTTCTCCTTCGCGGTCCTCATCCGTCGCAAGCCAGACGGTGGAAGCTGTCTTTGCAATTTTACGGAGTTCGGCAACCACCTTCTCCTTATCGGGAGAGATCTCGTAGGTGGGGGTGAAATTATGATCCAGGTCAACGGCCAGGCCTTTTTTGGCAAGGTCGCGGATATGCCCGAAGCTGGATCTGACGGTAAAATCTTCTCCGAGGAACCCTTCAATGGTTTTAGCCTTTGCAGGGGACTCGACAATAACAAGGTTCTTGGCCATCAGGAATTTATTGGTTCAAATTCATTTACTGAAGCGGTTGAAACAACCGCGGCGGACCATCAGTTTTCCGGCAATACCTCCGGGGTCCGATTTCGGGACGCAAAGAAAAGGAAAGAATTTTGAAAATACCAAACCTTATTCCGGGCGTTTTTGGCATACATATATTTCATATATGTATAATTTTTGAATTATTTACATTTCCCTGAAAATAAATTTGAAAGCTTTCTTTTCCGCTCCGTGTTCGGGAGACTGACGATGGAATGTCATTTTGTCAGACTCGTCTGATTCATTATCTTTGTCTCCCTTAAAAAAATGGAAAACAAAGTAATTGATGAAAACCGTCAGGGCGAAGCCCTGATGATGGAGACCGAAAAGCGGGGAACGGGCAAAAAGCTCTTCATCGAAAGTTATGGCTGCGCCATGAATTTTTCGGACAGTGAAATTGTGGCCTCTGTGCTCACCGATCAGGGTTATTCCACTACCCAGAACTACAAAGAAGCCGACCTGATCCTTATCAATACCTGCGCGATCCGGGACGGTGCCGAACAGCGCGTCCGCAACAGGCTCAAGGAATTCAATATTGTTAAGCGCCTTAACCCATCGGCCATGGTGGGTGTGATGGGATGCATGGCCGAGCGCCTGAAATCAAAATTCCTCGAAGAAGAAAAGATTGTCGACATCGTTGTCGGCCCCGATTCATACCGCGATCTTCCCCATCTCATTGAGACCGTGGAAGGCGGGCAGAAAGCAGTAAACGTGCTGCTCTCGAGAGATGAGACCTATGCCGATATCAATCCTGTCAGGCTTGGAAGCAATGGAATTACCGCATTCATCAGTATTACCAGGGGCTGCGATAACATGTGCTCGTTTTGCGTGGTGCCTTTTACCCGTGGACGGGAACGCAGCCGCGAACCCGAAAGCATTGTCAATGAAGCCAGAAGTTTGTTTGAACAAGGCTACCGCGAGGTAACGCTGTTAGGCCAGAATGTAGATTCCTATCTGTGGACAGGCGGCGGACTGAAAAAAGATGTGCTTTCGGAAGAAGAACAGAAAAACGCGGTCAGCTTTGCAGCGCTTCTTGAAAAAGTAGCCCTGGTTAATCCCATGCTGCGCGTGCGGTTCAGCACCTCCCATCCCAAAGACATGACCGATGAAGTGCTTCATGTCATGGCCCGTTATGAAAACATCTGCGATTACATACATCTTCCCGTACAAAGCGGTAATTCCAGGCTCCTGAATATGATGAACAGGGGTTATGACCGGGAATGGTATATGAACCGGATCAACGCTATCCGGCGGATTATTCCGGGCTGTGCCATTTCAACGGATATCATTACAGGCTTTTGCTCCGAAACGGAAGAAGAACACCGTGACACCGTATCACTCATGGAATGGGTCGGATACGATTTTGCTTATATGTTTGCCTATAGCGAACGCCCCAAGACGCTGGCCGAACGCAAGTACAAGGATGATGTTCCGGAGGAAGTAAAGAAAAGCAGGCTGACGGAAATTGTTGCTCTTCAGCAAAAACTTTCTGCCGAGCGCACCAAATCGGGACTGGGCAAGATACACCGGGTACTTGTGGAAGGCGTTTCCAAAAAATCGGAAGACATGCTTTCGGGAAGAAACTCACAGAACACCGTGGTTGTTTTTCCGAAGAAAAATTACAAAAAAGGCGATTATGTAAATGTGCTGGCTGAGCGTTGCACCGTCGCCACGCTCATTGGCACCTCTGTGGATTAATGAAACGATAGTTCTGGAAAAATGACTATTCAGGAAATAAAATTAAGATTCGGCATCATCGGCTCCTCTCCTGCCCTGGAACGTGATATTGATATTGCCATGCAGGTGGCGCCCACCGACCTCAGTGTACTGATCACCGGGGAGAGCGGGACTGGTAAGGAAGTATTCCCCCAGATCATTCACCAGCTCAGCGCCCGCAAGCACGGCCCTTATATCGCCGTGAAC
>DASYGQ010000163.1:0-3680 GCA_035999585.1 Bacteroidia bacterium
GTTCAGCTCAGCAGGGGCGAGGCGGTTGATCGACTTCACCGTGAACTGGAATTTGGAAGTGAGCGCTCCGGCCTGCTCGGGGGTGATGCCGAGCTTCGAAGAAAGCTCAGCAGGACTTTCTGCAATTTCAGATACTTCGAGGGTGGCTTTGTCACCTGCCTTAAGGCCCAGCAATTTGGCTTTCCGTGTTTCGTTCAGCTTCTCGAGATAGAGTGTCGATGATTTAAAGATGCCTCCGGGAAGAATTTCTCCGCTGCCATCCAGCTCAACAAAATCACCATATACGAGATCATGCTCACCGGTTTCTTCGGCAGTGGCAATCTGTCCGTAGCGACGGGCGATGTCGTTCGAGTATTTGTCCAGCAGATCCTTATCAATTTTCACCACGTAACGGGTGTGTTTATCATTTGCAGAAAATTCCACTTTGAACTCAGGCTGAAGAGCGAGGTCATAAAGGAATTCGAATTCCTTGTTGCCATCAAGTTCGATTTCAGGGTGGCGGTCTTCTTTGGGTAGCGGGTTTCCGAGGACATCCAGTTTCTGTTCACGGATATAGTTGTATAAAGTATCACCCAGCAAGCGGTTGAGCTCGTCGGCCAGAACCGATTTGCCATACATTTTGCGGATCATGCCGGCAGGTACTTTTCCGGGACGGAAACCTGGCATGCTCGCTTTTCTCTGGTGTTCTTTCAATGTCTTTTCAACATTGTTGAGGTAATCTTCAGGGCCTACTTTGATTTTGATGACTGCCGTGAGTGCATCCACGTTTTCCTTCGTAATATTCATTGCTTTTCTGATTATCTGGTTTTGAAAATATCCTCAATCGATTGGGGTCACAAAGATACTAATTATTTCATTGACAGGTGGTCGGGCAGCCACTGAAAAGCGGTCTTTAGCTAACCGTAATACCTTCAAAAAGAGGCTGAAAAAACGGCTTTCGGCAAATTGACCGTTTTTCACCAAATTAGTGCCGTGAAACGCTTTTTCCCTTTCCTAATTCTTGGTTTTTTTGTGTTTTTATCGGGTTGCGGTCCCCGTAAGCCCCCTCATACCCAACGCGCTTTTTACTTCTGGAGGACTGTTTTCGATCTATCCCCCAATGAGCAGAATGAACTCATTGAACTGGGTGTCACCAGGCTCTATACCCGTTTCTTTGACGTGGTTTACAATGACGAAAAAGACAAGACCGAGCCGGCCGGTGATATCCGTTTCAAAACCCTTCCCGGACCGGGTTTGGAAATTATTCCGGTTGTCTTCATCACCAATGAGGCCATTCAGGAAACACCCGATTACCTTGCTGATACCCTCGCTGCCGCCATATACAAGCGGATACGTGCCCGTAAGGGCTTGCAGGCATTTCATGAAATACAGCTCGATTGCGACTGGACAGCTGCCACGAGAGAAAAGTATTTTGAAGTGTTGACGTATCTGAAAGCAAAATGCGGGAAAGCGGTGCGTCTGTCCGCCACCATCCGCCTGCATCAGGTGAAATATGCGGATCGCACAGGCGTGCCGCCCGTTGACCGTGGCATGCTTATGTTCTACAACATGGGGAAAGCTGCGGATCTCAAGACACACAATTCGATTTATGACCCGCAAACCGCTGCCACTTACCTGACTGGTTTTGCTTCTTATCCTTTGCCTCTGGATGTGGCCTTGCCTTGCTTTTCCTGGCTGGTAGTCATTCAAAACGGCCACCTCAGTCACCTCATCAATGATGTGGAAGAGCTCGATCTGGATGGTAATCCCAATCTTGAGATTATGGCGGACGGAGGCTTTCAGGTCAGGGAGGGCTTTGAGTTCAGAAACGTTTATCTCCTGAAAGGTGAACGGCTGAGAGTGGAGAAAACGGATGCAACCCTTTGCGATCAGGCCGCCAAACAGATTGCACCTTTTCTGAAAGCCAGCACCCGAAGCGTCGCCATCTTCCATTTGAAAAAGAACAAATACAAACAGGATGAAAAAAAAGATTTGGAAACTGTGTATCGGCGGTTTGATTAGCCTTGCGGCCGTATTTGCAATCAGGGCAACTGTGAATGCCTGTTCGGGAGGATATGAATCGGACAGCGATTATTTCAGCCTGTTCTCGTCCGACATCATGGGCCCGACCCGGCTTTCGCCTTTTTTCTATACGCACTCTTCAGTGTATTATCAATCGGGGCTCGACAGCCTCCTGCCGCGTGACACGACCGATCAGTACCTCTCGAACACAGAGGAGTGGAGAAGCTACATGCAGCAGGAAGCGAAAGCGGAAGATGTGAATGTGTTCATCTACAAAACAAAAGTCTCCGACCTCGAAATGCTCCGCCATTGGATGAATAAAGAACCTTATTCACTCAGCGACTCCCTGAAAAAAAACGAAGCCTTTCTCTTCCTCAAAAAAAAGAACGACCAGGAAGCCCTCAGCTATATGTTGTTTGCCAAACGTTGCGAACCTCAGGTGAATGTGTCCTATGAGGGCGATTGGGCAGCACTACCGGCCCGAGATACCCTGCTCATGAAAAAACTGATGGAGGAAGGGTTGAAGTCATATGCTTCGTCGAAGTCGGAATTCATTCGTTTTCGCTATGCTTTTCAGGTGGTCCGCCTGGCGCATTATTCGGGACAATACCAGACCTGCCTCGACCTGTATGAAAAGATGATGGCGGGCAAAAACGAAAGAAGCATCGTGGCCCTTTGGAGCATTGCACTCAAAGGCGGCGCTCTGACATGGCTGAAAAGAGGAGATGAGGCTGCCTATCTTTTCGCCATGCTGTTCGACAAGCACTTTCATTTCAACTGGGAACTGTATAAACGCAATTTCGACTGGGCACATGGCAATGGCCTGCGGCTCTGCAAAAACGAACATGAAAAAACGGTGGTGACGGCACTGGCAGCGCTCTCCTCGGGCGACCTGCTTCCCGTGCTCAGGGAAATGTACAATCAGGAACCCGGATCCGAATATATCGACCTGATGCTTACACGGCATATCCGGCAGATCGAACTGAATGCGCTGCCACAGAAATTTCATTGGGGACAGCCCGGTGAAATTCAATCGCAGGTGAAAGACGGGAATGTGCAGGAAACGAAGGAGTTTGTAAACAGCGCACTAAAAAGAGGAGGGTTGAAAAGATCCTGGCTTTGGGAGTATGCCGCAGGATACCTGGCTTATCTCACCAAAGACCAGGAAGGAACCACCTCGCATTTCCTGGGTGCGGCGATGCGTGGCCGGGGGAATGCATTGCTGAAAGAACACATGGAGACGATCCTGATCCTTCAGAAAATTGATATGGCCCCGGTAGTCGATAAGGCTTTTGAGAACAGTATCTATGCGGATGCTGTTCGTCTTAATGATAAAAGCCTGGCCGGTGTTCACGATGCACGCAGTTTCTTTTTCCGCAAAATGGCCACACGATACCTCCAGCAAGGTGATACGCTGCGTTACCTGATGAGTGAATCCCAGTCGCCCGCCGTACCCGACCTGCGAGCCAACCCCGATGTATTTGACCTGAATAAACTCATCGCGTTCACGACACGGAAGGACCTGACCCCATTCGAAAAAATGCTCAGTGAAGGCTTTGGTGGATTCTATTCCGTTGAGTCGCTTCATGAAATCATGGGCACCTCCTTCCTGGGAGCCTTTGAGTTCAGTGAAGCAGTGCGGGAGTTTGAGCAGGCCGGGAAAATGGTACATGTGCTGC
>DASYGQ010000214.1:0-4231 GCA_035999585.1 Bacteroidia bacterium
CTGATATTATGCGCCGCAAGGGGTTTCAGATGAATACCCATTGCATCGGCGATTCGGCTGTGCGCCTGATTGAAGGCGAATACAGGAAGCAATTGGTCATTCAGAAAACAGACGGTAAGACGCTGGATCTGCGATGGAGGATTGAGCATTTTCAGGTAACAACACGGCAAGACATGAATGATACTTTTGCCATGAAGCACATCATCCCTTCTGTTCAACCCACGCATGCCACATCCGACATGTACTGGGCACAGGAACGGCTGGGACCTGAGCGCATCCATAATGCCTATGCATACAAGGATTTGCTGAAAGCTTCGGGCCGCCTTGCCCTCGGCACCGATTTCCCGGTGGAAGACATCAGTCCGTTTAAAACATTTTACGCTGCCGTTGCCCGGATGGATAGCAAAGGATTTCCAGCCGGTGGTTTTCAATCTGCAAATGCGCTCAGTCGCGAAGAAGCCTTGCGTGGCATGACGATCTGGGCGGCTTTCGCCAATTTTGAGGAAAAGGAAAAAGGCAGCCTGGAACCGGGGAAATATGCCGATTTTATTATGCTGAACGAAGATATCATGACATGCGAATTGAACAAAGCCCTCACAAACACGGTTCTGGCCACCTTTGTAAACGGAGAAAAGGTGTTTTCTCGGCCCTGAAAGCCGCTTTTTATTATTCCCGGTTTTTCCCGATATTCGGGAATTGAAAAAAATAATGCGGCCCTTTCCATCGTCAATTTTACTTTTTAGCCTATTCCTGCTTCTTACCGGCCAGGCGCATGCTCAATTTGTACAGGGCTCTAAAAAAAACAAACCGCGTTATCAGTTTATGGCATACGGTGCTCTCGGTTTTTATTCGGCTGATAGCCGTGTGACCGGAAGCACAAGCGCTAAGAAAGGATATGGAGCCAGCTTCAGAGTGGAGTATCCGATCGCTAAGGGCATCAAACTGATGAGCGGTATCGAAGTAATGGGGAATGGCGTTGATTTTGAATCCTATTATTTTGCGCCGGGGTATTCCACCATTTCTGACAAGAGCTTTGGGTACCAGCACAGCATCCGTACCGCTGAAGTTGGCTTGCCCATCCTTTTTAAGATCAGCACTTCCAAAAAATCATCCGACGATCTGATCAACACGATTTATTTCACGGCCGGATGGGAAGTAAAATATAATTTTCAGTCACACACCACCATCAGCAGCCTGAACGACGGTAGCCTGCTTTACGACGGGCCTGTTGATCTTGCCTACGAAAGTGAATTCCTGGGACATGATGTGGGCAATTACCTGGTAGGTGGAATTGGGTTGAATCATAACTTTCTTCCGGGCAACAGTTCCATTGTTTTTGACATCACCTACCGTTATGGCGTAGCCCGTTATGTATATACCGGCAATCAAAACAGCAACTTATTACCTTACCGGGCCTCCAATCTCAGTTTCGGGATCGGATTCCATTTCTGATCATTTCATTGCAGGAGATCCTGTTCATAAAACAAAACCATGAAGCATTCCTTTTTTTACATCGCACTCGGTTTATTTTCCTCTTTGAATTACAATTCCGGGCAGGCTCAGCAAATCAAAACCGCCGAGGGCAATCCCTTCCTGCCTGCCTATAATCAGGTCATTGATTTCGCAGAAATAACCCCGGCCAATATTCAGGAAGCTACGCGGCAACTGATTGAAAAGGCAAAAGAAAGCAATAAACGTATTGTTGCTGCCGAAGGCAAACGTACGTTTGAGAATACCCTTGCGGAATTCGACAATGGAGACAATCTGCTCTCCCAGGCAGCATCCACCTATGAAGTCGTATTTAGTGCATCTCCTGACAAAGCCATCCGGGATGCGGCTTCTGCTGCTTATCAGGAAATCAACAATATGGTCAGCGCCCAGGCTGTCAACGAAGATTTATACAAAGCGGTAAAGGCCTATTCCCTTACACCCGAAGCCAAAGCACTGACCGGAGAGCGGAAATATTTTCTGCATCATACTTTAAGAAATTTTGAACGCGATGGCTTTGCCCTCAGCAAAGAAAAACGGGACACTCTTAAAAACATAAACGATAAACTGCTGGATCTGAGCCTCAAATTCGGCAATAACATTGCTCAGGATAATCCCACCATTGTTTTCAATGAGGCCGAAATGGACGGGCTTTCCGAAGATTACCGCAGATCACACAGACAAAGCGATGGTACTTATAAAATGGATGTCAGCAACCCTTCCTACATGCCATTCATGAATTATGCAAAAAACACGGAGGCCCGGAAACGGTTTTACCTGCTTAAAATGAATGTAGCCGCTCCCCAAAACGATGAACTGCTGAATGAAATTCTCTCACTCAGAACACGGAAAGCCAAAATCCTGGGCCATGAAAGTTATGCCGATTATGTAACAGAGGCTATTATGTCAAAGAATAAAAAAAATGTGTGGGACTTTGAAAAGAAGCTGGCAGCCGATCTGCGCCCGAAAGCAGAACAGGAATACAAAGAGCTGCTTGCACTCAAGAGCAAGGCCAGCGGCAAAGCTGAAACCGTTATTTACCCTTACGAATCGTCCTATTACTCCACCCGTCTTCTGGACGAGAAATACCAGGTGGATGATCAGAAAATAAAAGAATATTTTGAGCTGCAGAATGTCATTAAAGGCCTGTTCGAAGTGTATCAGCGTATTTATAACCTGTCATTTGTGGAAGACAAGCACCCAAGCGTGTGGAGTGAAGATGTACAGGCTTTTACCGTTACTGACAATGCAAGTAAAAAAACAATAGGCTATTTTTATCTTGACTTATATCCCCGCGATAACAAATACAAGCATGCAGCCTGTTTCCCGATCACTGCTGCCGCCAGGACGAAAGACGGCCGCTCCATTGCCAGCGCTGCCCTGATCTGTAATTTCCCAAAACCAAGCCCCGAACAGCCGTCACTTATGCCGCACAGTCAGGTGCAAACTATTTTCCATGAGTTCGGGCATCTCATGCATTGCATGGTCAGCGAAACGGAGCTTTACTCGACCTCAGGAACAAATGTTGTTACCGACTTCGTGGAAGCTCCTTCACAGATTATGGAAAACTGGGTGTGGAACAAAGAGGTGCTTTCTTTGTTTGCGAAGCATTACAAGACAGGTCAGGTCATTCCGAATGAGCTTGTCGATAAAATGATTGCATCGCGTAATGCCATTTCAGGTCTTACATTCCTGCAGCAGGTGTTTTACGGAACTGTCGATTTCACACTGAACGATAATCCGGGAATAAATTCCGATAGGACCATTCCTGCACTTGTTAAGCAGTTACAGAACAGCATTACACTCTATCCATTTGTAGATGGTTCGCATTTTGAAGCCGGATTCGGTCATCTGACCAATTACGGTTCTCAATACTACGGATATCTGTGGTCGCTGGTTTATGCCTCAGACATGTATTCGGTATTTGCGGCTAATCCCTTATCGCCCGCTTTGGGTCATAAATTCAGAGAGCAGGTGTTGGCAAAAGGAGGCAGCGATGATGCGCTGAACCTTGTAAAGAATTTCCTAGGAAGGGAACCCAACAACAAAGCCTTTTTGAAAAACCTGGGGATCGGGAAGAAATAAGAATAGAAAAATCAGAAGGAATCCAATCCACTGAACATCCTTGCAACAGGGATCAGTTGATGGCTTTGCCCCAGAAATTATTCGCGATACACTCCTGTAACAGCTTGCGCTCACCTTTGTAGTTCACGGTGATCCAGGCATCCTTTGTTCCCAGCTGGATAACTTTCTGCCTGAAATCCTCTGCATCGCGGATGGTTTTAAACTGACGCATGGTGAAGCGGGTAATCCCATCCGGATAAGGTGTGACAACGGTAGGAGGCGGCTCCAATGAGTTCAGGTTTTTATGCTTGAAATTCTCAGGGTGACGGTAAGCACCTGTTTGCACAGTAAAAGTTAATCCCTCCGGACAAAGCCTCGCGGCTGTCGCAATCAGTTGATTATAGGTTTCCACATTATTCAGGTCTTTCCCGACGAATGCAGTAAAACTGATCAGCGTGTCGCCCATACAGGGTTGTGCAGATTCTACGACAGGAGTAACAGGCTGTTTGTGTTCCTCAAAGTATTCCTTAACAGTCTTCGGTTTGCCAAAGTCAAACACCATGACAATAGATTTTGCGGCTGCCGGTTCCTTAGCGACCAGGCTGTCTTTAAACCGGGCTGCTTCACCCAGGTTTTTGAAATGGCCGATTGTATAATGTATCTTGCCATCAGCAAATTT
>DASYGQ010000197.1:0-7661 GCA_035999585.1 Bacteroidia bacterium
AAATCTTTCCAGGTAAAAATGAGGGGAAGCGCTTTCACAAGGATGGAAAAGCCATTGATCAGAATGATCTGCGGATACACGCCGAAGCAAAAACACAAAGCAGAATCAATGACTACCCAAACCCCAAAAGCAAACACGATCGCATTTCTGGCCCATACGCGTTTCTCCCTGAACGGATACCAGGCAATGAAAGCCAGCAGGATATAGCAACAGGCTATTGTTCCGCCCAAAGGCCCATAGATAAACATGCGGAAAGGTTCTGCCTCCGGTGGAAACTGCTCCCTGTGCCACAAGATTCGGGCAAGCATTTTATCGTAGGACAAAAGCAAGACATTGTTTTCACAGAAAGCGAAAACAACCCCATACAATGCAAACAGCAAGCTGGAACAGAAAAGCCATTTCTGCCAGAACAAAAACGAACGTCCGCTAGAAGGCTTGTCCATGCGTTTGTTTGATAACAGTCCTGAATAAAGATGGAAAAATACGAAACAGGCCGATAGCCCTTTTAGCGAGAAAGGGCGATTCCGAAAGTTTTTGCAAATGACGGCTCCGCTCAATCCGTCCCGAAAATTCTTTCTTCCAGAAGCTTGAATAAGTTCCGGCTAATTGATACAGACAGATGGCCTCATTGAAATACTCTTCGATCGAATTGCCCAGCATAAAAGCTGAACGGAGCCCCATACTCATTCCGTTGCCCGTGATCGGTGCAATGCTTCCGGCCGAATCGCCCAGGTAGAAAATATTGTCGCTTACCGGCACTTTGCTTTGAAACTGTATGCCACTGATTGTAAGGGGCTCTTTAAAAACAAATTCCGCTTTGCTGAATATCTCTTTCAGCTTCGGGTTCCGGAATAAAAAAATACGCTCCATCTCCCGAATGGAGTTATTGGCCGCTTTTAGTTTTTCTGAGTTCACAATATAACACAGGCAGGATTTACCATCTTCTATATCCGAAATACCGCAATACCCTCCCGGGAAGTTATGTATCTCAATCTGTCCTAGCTTCCGGGATAGCCGGAGGTGGTATTTTACTCCCACGTAATTGGTTTTGGGCTTTTCACCTTTGCTGAGCCCTGTATGCATGTTTGACTGCCTTCCGCTTGAATTACAAACGAGTGAGGCAACAACCTTGCCTTTGTCCGTCAGAATGACATAACCCATCGAATCGGGATCAGGATACACTTTGCGCGCTTTTGTTCCGAGCATAAACAAAACTCCCTGCTTCTGTGCTTCAACAAACAGCATTTCCTCCAGCAGGTAACGGCTTATCCCAAAGCCTCCGGAACTGAGCGATGTGCTGATGGCTTTGCTGCTTCCTGCCGTAAACAGAAACTGATTGATGCGCGGCAGCTCATGCGCGGAGAGTGCAGGACAAAGACTCAGCAGATAGCGGTGGGATTCCATGGAAATGTATTCTCCGCAAACCTTATGCCGGGGGTATTCGCCCTTTTCAATCACCGTGACCGGATAACCCCGTTTCCGGAGGTCGATCGACAATGCGAGGCCGGCAATGCCCCCTCCGATGATACCCACGTGATTGTTCATTCGATTGCAGTTAAAATGTAACGGAATGCCCAGCTCCACCGGACAGCGTAGTTTTTAAAACCCGCTTTTTCGAGGAGAAGAACCAGTTCCTTCTTTGTAAATCCCCTTTTTACAGATATGGGTGCATCGTTCCTGACCAGATAAGAGCCCGAGAAAAGTGTGGTCAGCCATTTGACACTGTAATAAGCAAGCCCGTTCCGGTGCAGGTCATTGGCAAGTATTATGCACCCGTTCATGCGGCAGAAGCGAAAGAGTTCAACGATCTCTGCATCGGTCAGGTGGTGCAAAAACAAACTGCAATGCACGACATCTATTTTTTCAAGGAGGCCCGGAGAAAGATTCCTGTAATCATCGCAGATCAGTTCCTTGTTATTCAGCCCTGCCAGATTCGCCAGGGCATAGCTGAGGCAGTCGGGTTTCAGATCGACACCGTAAAAAAACAAATGCCTGTTTTCCTTTGCTGCGAATGCCGAGAGTTTCCGGATGGAGTCCCCGCCTCCAAAGCCGATGTCCAAAACATTCTTCAGCGGTTTGTCTGTTTCCAGAATACGGGCAAGGCCTTTGCAGGATGCCCTGTACCCGCCCAGATAGGTATTGATGGTATCCAGCTCCTTCAGATTCCTGTACAGATCAGCTCTGACAATATAACTGTTGTCGAGATACTCTTTTTCACCCGATCTATACCTGAACTGCATGGTGTGGCGCGATGTGTTTGGTTTCATTCACCGGAGTGATGTATGCGGAAGAGAGACGGATCATTTCGATGTTAAGGCCCGGCCCGAAGGCACAGGCGAATATTTTCCTGTCAGGCACGCTATCCTTCATTTGTATTCTGTCGAAAATTCTGCGAAGCACAAACAAAATGGTGGGCGATGACATATTTCCGTATTCTTTCAGCACCTGCATGGAATCCGTTGTATCATCCATGCTCAGTCCCAGGCTTTCGCGGACAGCTTCAATGATCTTCAGTCCGCCGGGGTGGATGGCCCAGTAATCGGTATCTGCCATTGCTTCCCCGATGAAATCACCGGCAGCCTTTTGGATATGAGCCCTCACAGCATCCACCACACGGGGACTCAGGTGCATCCTGAAAGCGGATGAGCTGAGCTGCCAGGTCATCAGATCAGCAGTGCCGGGAATGAAGGCACTCGCAATACCATTGATCTTCAAAACGGTTTTACCTCTTGCATGTTTGTTCTTTTCGCCGCATATAAACAAGGCGGAGGCCCCGTCGGCAAACAATAAATTGGCAATCAGATCTTCATCCTCCCGGGAAGGATGGAAATGCAGGGAACAAAGCTCTGCACAAACAACCAGGATGCAGGCATCGGGGTTGGACTGCGCAATATAATGCGCCTGCTTCATGGCTTTCAGCGCTGCATAACAACCCAGGAAATTCAATGCTGATTTCTCGGTATGCTGCAGGTCATAATGACCGGCAATCATAAATTCCAGTCCTGGTGCAAACATACCGGTGCAGCTGACCGCTATCAGGTGCGTGACATCGGCCGGGATGACGGTTGTTGAGTGGAATAACGCATCGATGGCTTTGCAGGAGAGGGGCACAATTTTATCGCGGTAAAGCGCCATCCTTTTCTCAAGCGATTGCCCGTAATTGCCATCGGTAAAAAGCTCGGACTGATCTCCATTGTAGTCGGAGACACAACTGTAACGGGCATCTATTTTTGTCTTCCTCAGCAGGAAGCTCACTTTTTTCAGAAAGGGATCTGTTTCCGTTACAGCAAAAGCTTTGGCATAAAACCGGAGAAGAGATTCTTTTTCAACCCGGTGCTCCGGGACAGCAGTTGATATATGGAGTATATACGACATGGATACTATTTAAAAAGTAAAATCAGAAAAAAGAGATTGTTCAGGAGCGATGAGAGCACCAGCATGATCATTGTGTTCCGGAACGTGACTTGTGTGGTGTTGTGAAAAGAACGGTAAGCCCAACGGAGGAAATACAAGGTTGACGGCAGCATGACAGCCATGAAAAGCCAAAAGTTCACAATGGTTCCTGAAGTGTGAAACGAGAGATAAATAAGTGCTGAGGCCAGAGCGAACATCGTCCCGGAAAAAACAAAGGTGCCTTTGATTCCCAGGAGCATGCTCAGCGTTTTTACTCCGTCTTTGTGATCGGCTTCATGCTGGTATATCTGTGTGAGCGGGTAAACAGTGGCAATAAAAAAAGAAGAGGCCAGCGCAGAGTATATCACGGATGCATTTGCAAATAAATCGCCGGCTGAGAACGCAAGGATATTGGCACAAAACACCCAGGCTCCCTGAAAAATGAATACAACCAGAAAGCCGGTCACAGGGTATTGCTTCAGGCGGATACTCCTGCTGCTATACAGCCGTGAGGCCAGGATATAGACGGCCACAAAAACAGAAAACCAGATATTCACCAGCAGGGAAAGCAGTATGGCCGAGAGATCCATGATGTTTGCAAGACGAAGCAGCAATCGTGTTGGCCTGGGCGGGGCCGCAAGGCCTCCGATGGGGCCTTCATCCGCATCGTTATAACTGTTATAGCCATTGCTGGATGGAAAGACCAGCAGATGCCAGATCCCCAGCACCAAAAGAAGCTTGTAACCGAAGGCAGGATGGATGTAAAAGAGAGAAAACAGGGAAACAGGAAGTAAGAATACCGAAAACGGGAACCGGAGAAGCTTAATTGTATTGCTGATTTGGTTCAAGACGTTGAAAGATTATAAAAGGACTGGGCCTTACGTTTGCTGATGGGCATTACCTGCCATTGGTTCAGAATGAAAGCTAACGCCGAAAGAGCCCAGTGACTTTTTAAATTCGGTAAAAGATTGATTTGAATCGTTTAAAGCAATAAACCGGGCGGTTTGGACAGGTTTTCAGAGCGTGGCAGGTTCGGAGGCAGAAGCAGTTATGCAGAAGGATCCGGATATTCAGGAGCAAGAGAAAGAAGGTTGAATCAGCTTTAGCTGTTCGAATAAATACCGATGCGGTTTCCTTCGGTATCACAGAAGTGAGCATAATAGCCCACATTGCCATCAATGAGTGTTTTGGGGATGAGGTAACGGCCGTCTTCCATTTCATTGCGGATGAGTCTTTTCCCCTGCACAACCGTTCCACCGCAAAGCTGAACACGCTCAAGCACGCTGCTCATCCCTTCACTGATGCTGAAGTATAATACGGTGCCCTGGTGAACAGCTTTTAACTCTTTGTCTTCCACAAGCGCGCCTGTCATGCTGAATTGCATCTGTTCATTGAGAGGCCGGAAGACAGCATGTGAAATACCGTTAAAAACCTTCAGTTCAAAGCGGATATGTCGGAATACCTGTACATAAAACTTCATCGCCCGGGTGATATCCTGGACCGGTATTTCAAACCAGTTGATGGGCGATGTGTGGATCATGGATTTATGAAGAAGAGAAAGTTCATGTTTTGTCTCCGGGAATCATCATTCTCAAGCCTTTAGAGCCTGCTATGATTTTAGCATTAAAAAGAGGATGTCAAATTATAGCTAATGTGTAATTAGCGATAACCTTCCAACCTGATTTCAGTTCTAAACTATATTTAGATCTTATTTGACACTTTCATTTTAGTGCTAAGCATACTTTAGAAATCAATTTACACTCATAAATTTATGCTATCATGTCTTTAGAAAGCAATTTAGGTCCTTTTCTTTGATCTATTTACATGTTAGCATTCAATTAACACACTCATTTTAGTTCTAAACAGCCGACGAGTACTCCGTTCTATCGAATAGTTAGCTTCTTTGTGTCATTTTTTAAATCTATCTCCAAAATAGCACTCAATTAACATCGTCCTGTTGTATCTATCTACACAATTTGAACTGTCGGAGACAAGAATTGCATTTCTTCTGTTAAAAACTGTTCAGCCATCACATTGCCAGGAGCCGATTGTGTATGAACAGGAGTCATTTCCGGATGTTTGGCTCGGGTTAACCTGTGGATTTTGATTTATTGTTGAGGAATGAATAAACAAAAGAAACATTCTTTTCCAATTCCTTACAAGAAAGGAACACTTGATATCTTTAAGGCTTTAGATTACGAAAAAGCACTTAGGCATTCCTACGACTTTACCCGTAATTTACAACAAACACAAGGGTCAGACTGGCATTTTCGGCTAAAGTCATGTATCATCGCATGGAAATAGGATGCTCCGCATAACCGGGTTTACAATTCCATATCCTGACTCAGATGAGCACAAGGAAAAGAATGCAAAAAATCGTGGTGGCCCTGAACTTCAGGAATAAATCGGTATTACACATTGTCATGAAGGCGAATCATTGCCTTCAGATGATCAGCAACAACCCTTACCTATCCATTCCCCTTTCCTTACAAGATGAAATTAAACTCCAGGCCGACAAGGTTCAGGAAGCCAAACAGCTGAGCTTAACCAGAGTGTCAGGAGCTGCGACCCTTTTACATTTGGAAAACAGTAAGCTCATGAATATTTTAAAAGAACTCTCGTCTCTCGTGGAATTAGCTGCGAACAGTGTCAATGACCGGAACATTGGTCTTGCCATCGTTGAGAGCTGCGGCCTGCAGGTGAAAAAGCCCCATGGCCCTCATAACCGTATTTTCAAAGTGATCCGGGGGCCAAAGAAAGGAACCGCTTTGTTAACATCAAAAGCCTTGTATCGCAGCACCTGCATCTATCAGATGACAACGACACCTCTGATGGAATCCAGCTGGAAAATCATTTACGCAGGTGTCAATGTGAACTTCCTAATCGATGGACTTGTCTCCGGCACCCGTTATTACTTCCGCTATGCCCGGAATATCAAAGGCATCCAATCCTCCTGGAGCCATGTATTGAATGTGCTGATTGACTGAAGTCACAACGAGAGTGGGATAAACATCACACACGCTCAAACCATCCATGAAACATTCGAATGCGCCCGGCTTAACGACTGATGTAAAATTTCCGGGTAATTGTATTTTGACTGCCGGTCAGCCGAAACAGGTACAAGCCGGCCGGATAGCCTTCTACGTTTAATTCAAACAGGTTTGTGCCCTTCGATGCTATGAGCTGTCCTGTCCGAATACTACGGCCATTTATATCGATCAGTCCGAATTCATAGCTGGCATCGGCCCGCAGGTTAAACAGTATGTTCAACTGATGATCATCTCCGGTATACATCCGGAAGGAAAACTCACTTTCGGGATTGTTACAGTCATCACTTTCCACAACACCCGGAAACCTGTATTCTCCATTGTAATCGGTTTGCCTGAGCCGATAGTCAAGCTTCCCTTCAGGGACAAAAGAATCGATGAGCGAATAAGTATGGGAAGACGAGCTGTTTCCGGAACCCGGTATCCTTCCGATTGGTATATAATGCTCACCATCACCCGTTCGTTCGATTGTAAAAAAATCGTTGTTTGTTTCCGATGCCGTAATCCAGGTCAACTGATTATTGGGCTTGTCACACTCTGCCCGAAAAGAAATCAGCTCTACGGGCAGCGGGTTCGCCTGTCCTGCCCCAATGGCCACAAAATAATTCGTGGTTCCCGTATTGTTGGCCTGTAAACTTCCCGCCGCAGCGGTATAGGAACCCGCATTGAATGCAGTAATTTCCGTAGTCATGGAGGCGGTGGCGGTGAAATCCATGGATTCATTCACAGCATTGCTAGCCAGGCGTTGTACGGATAATCCGTTAACAGAGCCGTTGCAAGCTATTACATATTGGGGAGCCATACCGGTTGCCGGGCTTTTGGCGCCCGCCGTTCCGGCATACGAGCCTGTGGTCAGGGTACCTGCCACGGCTTTAAAAGCGGCATAATGATAGACGGTGCCCGATACATCCAGGAATGATGCCACCGTAAATCCGGTCGGGTCAAATGATGTGACATACCCCGTCCATATTTGCGCAACACCAAATTCGGCTACGGCAGGCCCCGGAAAACCGATTGCTTCCATTTGTGTGTTTGTCCAAACGGGCCGTGAAGGGGATCCGTTGGAAAAAACAATCAGGAAAGCGGGTGTGAAACCCAGGCCCGAAATACTTTTCGAAAAGCCTCCGTCACCTGTATAACTCCCCACAACCAGATCGGCTCCGGTTTCAAACGCTGCGAAATGATACGTGCTTCCGTTCGAATTGACTCCTGCATTGGTTC
>DASYGQ010000337.1:0-8753 GCA_035999585.1 Bacteroidia bacterium
TTTCGAAATAATAAACACCCCGCTCACCCATATACTGGCTGCTTGTATTGGAATCGTAAGTCCAGTAAGGGAGATACATGCCGTTGATCTTGTCGGTGGAGTCGGCATAAGCTTTCAGGTCGTTTGGTGCAAACCAAAGGCCTGCGATCCATTCTTTGAATGACTCACGTGCTTTTTTCGAATCGATTTTAAAAGGCAGGAGGTATCTGGGCTTGATGAGCTTGGTGGCGCTGCCGGATGTGATCACCAGCGGCGTGTCGCAAAAAGGACAATTGTCAGAGCTCACATCGGGCTTCAGGGTAGTGGAAGCGCCGCAACTGGTGCATTTGACGGTATTCACTTCCCGCATCTCGGCTGTTCCGCTTTGTTCGGAAAGGAATTTTTCAAAATCAATTTCTTCCACAACAACAGGCTCTGCGGCAGAAGCAATTTCGTTCTGTGCTCCGCAGTATTCGCATTTGAGGGAAGTGGTGCCGGGGGCAAATTTGAGGATGGCACCGCAATCTCTGCACTTGCTCTCGTTCTTGATTTCAGCTGTTTTCTCGTCAAAAGTATCCATGAAGCAATTCGTTTTGTTGTTGGAGAGGGAAAAACAAACCCTGTCTTTCCAGGCAGGGTTTGCGGATTTAATTGATTTATAATGCCGGCGGAACGGGTGGAGGCATGCTGCCAAATAACCCGGAAAGATCAGGCACCTGTCCGGCCTGCATCCAGTTAGGCATGCCATTTTTCCAGATCAGTGTTTCTCGGGTAAGCTGCCCGCCTTGTGCCATCTGAATCAGCTGCTGCTCGCCGAAAGGACCGCTTTGCTGTCCGTTGACCGCCACAAAATAAGCGGTCTGCTGTGGCATGGGCGGTGGTGTGCCGCCATTGTTGGGCTGACCCTGCATGGCATTTCCGAGTACGTTGGTCATCATATTTCCCATGCCCATTCCCATACCCATGCCCATACCCATGCCCATCGTGCCGCCCTGATTCCCTGCAGCTATTTCAATGGATTTGGCTGCTTTCATCTGTGCCAGCTTGCCGATATCCACTTTATTAAGACGACTGTATTCGAAGATTTCTTTCTTGAGATCTTCGGGCATGCTTACATTCTCGACGAGGAATTTGGTGATGGTGAGACCATAATCGGTAAAGTCGGTATTCAGTTTTTCCTGTCCCAGTTTGCTGAGATCTTCCAGGTTGGCGGCAAATTTCTCTACCGGTATATTGCCTGCACCAAAAGCGTTGGTAAACTTCGTAACAATAAGACTTTTGAGCTGTCCGGTCACTTCATCGGTGGTATAATCACCCTCAGTGCCTGATACTTCTTTCAGGAATTTGCCTGCATCGGTTACACGAAATGCGAATGATCCGAAAGCCCGCAGCTCAATCATTCCGAAGCGCTCGTCATCCAAAGTGATTGGATTTTTGGTGCCCCATTTCTGATCGAGAAACTGGCGGGTACTTACGAAGTAAACATCGGCTTTGAAAGGACTGTTGAATCCGAACTTCCATCCGCGCAGGGTGGACATGATGGGCATGTTCTGAGTTTCGAGCGTATACATGCCCGGCTGATACACATCAGCAATTTTCCCCTCGTTCATGAATACAGCAACCTGCGACTCCCGCACGGTAAGCTTGGCACCCATTTTTATTTCGTTCTGATAACGAGGAAAGCGCCAGACGATGGTGTCGGAGGAGCTATCCTGCCACTCAATAATATCAATAAATTCATTCCTGATTTTGTCGAACAAGCCCATGGTATTGCGTTTTTTTGTGATTTTTTTATCGGAACATCAAAGCTAATTCAATTTTGAATAAACCCGGAAAGAATGTTTTCCTTTTTTGGCACAAACGCGAACGGGTATATGTTTTAATGTAAAAATGTATTTTTTGTAAGTAAACCGAGTCTGTATTAAAAACCAGGCGAAAAGACTCTTTTCTGATAAAATGCGTAAAATTGCGGGATATGCTGAAGCACATTGTTGTTATAGGTGGAGGAGCAGCCGGTTTTTTTACGGCAGTCAACCTGAAAGGGTTGGATGAGAATTGTCAGGTGACCATACTTGAGAAAGGAAACAAGGTGCTTTCCAAAGTCCGGATTTCCGGAGGAGGAAGATGCAATGTGACACATGCCTGCTTTGATGATTCCATTCTTGTAAAAAATTATCCCCGGGGTTCCAAAGCACTGAGAGGAGCCTTCAGCCGTTTTAGCACCGCTGATACCATCCGGTGGTTTGAGGAACGGGGCGTAAGGCTAAAGACAGAAACCGACGGGCGAATGTTTCCGGTCACAGATAATTCAGCCAGCATTATTGATTGCCTGCTGACGGAGGCTTCCCGGAACCATGTACAAATCAAAATGGGGGCTGATGTGAGAAAGATCAGCCGGCAAGAACATGGTTTTCTGATTCACCTGGGTAATGATGGACGGATGGAAGCCGATGCGATCGTCATCGCCACCGGAGGTCATCCCAAAAACGAAGCTTATAACTGGTTAAAGGAACTGGGCCATGAGATCATTCCTCCCGTACCCTCTCTTTTTACTTTCAATGTCCCGGGAAGGGATCTCACTCAACTCATGGGGCTGAGCGTACCGCATGCACAAATTCGAATCGAAGGAAACTCACAGGCATCATCAGGTCCGCTCCTGATTACACACTGGGGATTCAGTGGTCCCGCCGTGCTGAAACTGTCGGCCTGGGCGGCACGTGACCTGCAGGAGAAAAATTATTCATTCAACCTTCGCATCTCCTGGCTCGGGGAAAGGGGCGAAGAAGATGTGAGAAAGCGTTTTGAGGAAGCCCGGGAGCATTGGAATGCGCGTATGATTGCCGGCCATCCTTTGTTTGATCTGCCACGAAGACTGTGGGAGCATCACGTAGCGGAATGTGGGATTACTGCAGGGATGAAATGGGCCGATCTGCCCAAGAAAAACAGAAACCAGCTTGTAGAGAAGCTGCTGAATGATGTATACGCCGTGAAAGGAAAAACAACGTTCAAGGAAGAGTTTGTAACCTGCGGTGGCATATCATTGAAAGACATTGATTTCCGCAGTATGGAAAGCCGTGTGTGCAAAGACATTTACTTTGCCGGTGAAGTACTCGATGTGGATGGGGTGACAGGTGGTTTTAATTTCCAGGCAGCCTGGACAACCGGCTATATTGCAGCACAAAGCATCAGCCGCCTGGCTGAAAACTCTGATAAGTCTTTGGAAGGCTGAAGAACAGATTTTGTTTCTTACCTGTGTAATTTTGAAAAGGCCAGCAAATCCTACTCGAGCCTCAAATTTTGCTGTTTCATAATTTCAACTATCTTTGGATACCTATGAAGCGGATACTCACGTTATTACTCGTGCTTGCGATGCCAATTTTGTCATCCTCGCAAAACAGTTCCTCCAGCCCCAAACCCAAGAAAAAGGTGCGTTTCCTGAGCCAGGAAGCGGATCAGAAGGCTTTTGAGAAAGCCGAATACTATTTCGGTGAGCAGAATTATGTCCTTGCTTTACAGGAATATAAAAAGCTGGAAGAGCGTTTTCCGGATGAGCCAGTAATACTTTTTCGTATCGGCGTTTGCTACATCAATTCCAACGGTGATAAATCCCGCTCACTGACTTACCTCGACCGGCTGGATAAGTCGAAGTTTAAAAACACGGATCTTATTTTTTACCTCGGCAGGGCCAATCACCTGAATTATAAGTTCGATGAAGCCATTGTTTATTATAACGAGTTTCTTCAATCCAAACGAGGACAACCCAAAAAGGCACAACTGGAGCACTTACTTGAAAACTGTTTGTACGGCAAGGAATTATATGCCCATCCTTGCTCTGCAAAAATCATCAATATGGGATCTCCGGTGAATACCGAGAATTCAGAATACGGCCCTTCCGTTTCTTCGGATGAATCGACTCTTATTTATACTTATACCGGTCCCCTTTGCAAAGGTGGCTTGCAGACAGAACCTGGAGTGGCCAATGAAACCGGACAGTATTTTGAAGATATTTTTCAGTCGCACCGCGATAGTCTAGGGCATTGGACAACCCCTGAGCCCATTGAATCAATCAATACCGACGGTCCGGATGCCGCTATTTCTTTGTCCAACGACGGACAGAAACTGCTGGTATTCAAAAACTCGCCGGGTGATATCGGTGATATATACATGAGCAGGCTGGAAGGTACGCACTGGACTGAGCCGGAGCGCCTGCGTGGTGATGTGAATACAGAAGGCTGGGAAGGGAGCGCATCGCTTTCTGCTGACGAGCATATGCTATATTTCTCCAGTGAGCGTCCAGGTGGCTTTGGCGGACGAGATATTTATTCAGCAATGCTTCAGGCAGACGGTAGCTGGGGCAATGTGAAGAATCTGGGTCCCAAGATCAATACTCCTTATAACGATGACAGTCCTATCATCCATCCCGATGGGGTCTCCCTCTATTTCAATTCGGAAGGGCATAACAGCATGGGAGGTAATGACATTTTCGTGGCTGTGCTTGTCGATGATTCTGTCTGGCTTGATCCTATTAACCTTGGCTATCCGATCAATACGCCTGATGATGATGTGTATTTTTTCCCGGCGAGTGATGGCAATCATGGTTATTACTCTTCCGGAAAGGAAGGAGGACTTGGGCAGCAGGATATTTATGTGGTGGAAGGCCTGGGCCGCAAAACCCGTCTGGTTATGCTAAAAGGAGTTGTGAGCATTGATGATAAGCCTGTAGAGTCGACAATCACTGTAAGCAATGAACGAAGCCATAGCGATCAGATCTTTCATTCCAATTCGGCCAGCGGAAAATATCTGATCAACCTGAGGCCGGGAGGTGATTTTAAAATCAAATTCAAGGTTAACGGTTTCGATGAACAAGTCAAGAACCTGAGTACAATGAAGGTGGATTCGTTTATCGAATCGGCGATCGATGTACCCTTCTATACGGAAGCTTATAAAGCACGCCTGAAGCGTATGCAGGATTCTCTGAAGCTTTTGAAAGACACCGCAAAGGCCGGGCATCCGGGAATGACACTTGCTGAAATGATTTCACGCTATGGTGATAAGAAGATTGAAGGCCTGGAGTTCAGGGTTCAGATCGGAGCGTTCAGCCTTGCCGATAATTTCAATTACTCAGCTCTGTTTAAACTCGGTAAGGTTCAGAAAAACAGAGGGGAGGATGGAATCACCCGTTTCACAATCGGTCATAAGTCCACACTGAACGAAGTGTATGACCTTAAAAAGAAAGTGATTGAAGGAGGCATCAAGGATGCTTTTGTCACTGCAGTATTCAAAGGCAAGCGGATGCTGCTGAAAGATTTGTTGTTGCAGGATGTTTACGAAAATAAAGAAGGCGGTGTAAAAGAGAATAAGAAAGAGGAGAAAGAAGAAAATAAAGAGCAGAAGAAAGAGGCGAAGAAAACAAAGAAAAAGAAAAAGAAAAACTGAACCGGAGCATCCGGACAGGCATCAACATTACTCAATCGAAACAAATGAATAACGAAGTCAAAATTACAATTCTTCCCAATGGACCTGCTATGCTTGAAGGAACGGTGAAAATCATTCACGGAGGGAAAGAGGAAATCCGCGAAGGTAAAACCACCTTGTGTCGTTGCGGTCACTCCGCTAACAAACCTTTCTGCGACGGTGCGCACAAAGCCAATGGCTTTTGTGGCTAGAATTATAAAATAGTCATTTTATGAAAACCATTGTACACAGGGCTGGCGCAAGAGGCCATGCCGATCATGGCTGGCTGAATGCATGGCATTCCTTCAGCTTTGCTGAATATCATGACCCCTTAAAGGTTCATTTTGGATTGCTTCGGGTGCTCAATGATGATACGGTTGCGCCAGGCATGGGCTTCGGCACGCACCCTCATGACAACATGGAAATTGTGACCATTCCTCAGGAGGGGGCTCTGGAACATAAAGACAATATCGGGGGCAGTGGCGTGATCCGTAAAAATGAAGTTCAGGTTATGTCTGCAGGTACGGGTGTGAGACATTCCGAATTCAATCATTCAAAGACAGAACCTGTCAAACTGTTTCAGATATGGGTGTTTCCAAAGCTTCGAAATGTGAAGCCACGTTACGACCAACGCTTTTTTGCTCCCGAACATCGGATCAATCAATGGCAGACTGTTGCCGGCGGTCCGCTTGCACCGGAAGCTCTTCAGATTAATCAGGACGCCTATTTTTCATTGGCCAATGTAAGCAAGGATAAAACACTTGCTTATGATATCCGCCATAAGGGGAATGGAGCCTATCTTCTTGTGATCAGCGGGAAACTTAGTCTGGGTGGAGAAATACTTGAGAAACGGGATGCAATTGGAATGTGGGAGCTTGAGCGGTTTGAGTGTACAGCCCTGGAAGCTTCAGAACTCCTGGTAATTGAAGTACCTATGAACTGAGTATTGAGTTGAATGACAGTGAAATTTCTGAAGGGTGAAAACCTGTTTCGGATCTCAGAATTTCAGCAATTGATTATAGAGCTCATACATGGGTAAGCCCATCACATTGAAATAAGTGCCTTCAATGCGGCTAATCCCCACCAATCCTATCCAATCCTGGGCTCCGTAAGCCCCCGCTTTATCAAAAGGTTTGCAGGTAAGAATGTAGTGTTCAATTTCGGCATCTGTTAAATTCTTGAAGAAAACTTTCGTTTCCGCAAAGAAGGTCACCTCTTTTTCAAGAGTGCTCAAACATACGCCTGTAAATACCTGATGCATTTTACCCGAAAGAAGCCTGAGCATGCGAACTGCGTCGGCATGATTTTCGGGCTTATTCAGTACCTGGTTCTCAATCCATACAACCGTATCGGCCGTAATCAGAAGTTCCCGTGGCTTTAATTCGGAATGGAAAGCTTTTGCTTTTTTGCGGCAAAGAAAAACAGGTATCTCCTCAGCTTTCAGCGTCTCCGGAAAAGACTCTTCGGTTTCTTTGGTCCGGATTTCAAAATCCAATCCCAGCTCCTTCAAAAGATATTGCCGGCGTGGTGATTTGGAGGCCAGGATCAGCCGGTAATTACTGATTTGCATGTATGATTTCAAGGAGTGTGTGACGATACAGGAAGAGGTAGCATATGCCGCTTAGCATGATAAGCTTGGTAAGTCCGCCAGCACGGGTGAAGTGTTTCTTGTCCTTCGCATAAAACAAAGCAAGAGCCAGAAGTAAAAAAGGAAGCTGTAAGCCAAGTGTAAAATACCAGAAAGAAGGCATGTCTCCGGCTTCGTATTGTTTGTATTGTATCAGAGCAAGCAGCAGCACCACAAAAAGGGTGGATACAGCTACGATTTGTTTCGAACGGTTAGTTCCGAGAGTCACAGCCAGCGTGGTACAGCCGTTTTCCCGATCACCTTCATAATCTTCAATGTCTTTTATAATCTCACGAAGCAGCGTGACAATGAATGCAAAGAGTGAAAATACCAGAACGATAGCAAACAGGGAATTCAGATTGGTGTGAGCCAAAAAAAGACAATGTCCGTTTGTACGGATTTGCATGGGAAGCTCAAATAAGGCTACGATCAGCGGTACCAGTCCGGTTAAAAAGGCAACAGCAAGATTTCCGACCAGAAACATGCGTTTGAAATTGGTGGAATAGAACCACAGAAGGATGATGGATATGCCAAATACAAAGGACCCGAAATAAAAGAAATTGTACTTCCAGGAAAGCCACATTCCAATGATAAATGCGATGATATTAATCACCACATGGGCGCCAATGGCAACGCGGCGCTTGATGGTTTTGTCGATGACCATTTCATCGGGTTTGTTGATCCGGTCGATTCGCACGTCAAAATAGTCGTTAATGATATAACCAGCAGCGGCAATCATGACGGTGCTCAGGCAAAGCAAAAAGAAATCCAGGTCACTGATGAGGAACTGGAACCCTTCCGGCCTTAGTTCGAGGCAATAGTGCTCGACATATTGCTGTGTGCCACTGAGTCCGGGGTAAAGAATGCACCAGCGGACCATATATTGGGTAAAGGCGATGATCAGCAGATTGGGAAAACGAATGAGCTTGAGAAACGCAAGGAACTGCTTCATGGAGCAAAATTAATAAAGAATTCAGGACATGCCAGTAATTTCCTTTCGGGAGATGCCGCTGTCAGGCATGAAGCCATTTAAGCTGAGCTTTCAATACCTGTTCAATGACATCTCTCACACAGCCTTCACCGCCTTTGCGCGGAGAAATATAAGGGCAGAGCGCCCGTATCTCAGCAGCGGCATCAGCCGGGCAGGTTCGGGTTGAACACAGATTCATCATTTCATAGTCGGGAAGATCATCTCCCATAATCAGGATTTCCTCCGCCTGGAGGTCGTAGGTGTAAAGAAACTCCTCGAAGGCTTCCTTTTTGTTCCTGACACCCATGTATAAGCTGGAGATTCCAAGTGATGCCAGTTTGGCTTTCAGACTATCAGATTTGGCTGATGTAATAACCGCAACATGGAAGCCAGCGGAAATGGCTTGTTCAATGGCATAGCCATCCCTGACATGAAGCGTGCGAACCATTTCCCCGTTGGGCATCAGAAGAAGAGACCCGTTGGTCAGAACACCATCTACATCAAATACAAAGCCCCGTACACCCGAAAGTAATTCTTTGAAATTTTTCATCTTTTCTGGATACTTTTTGTCAGGAGAGAATAGATCTGTCTGTTCAGGCCAGATAGCATTCTGGAGTGCTCGCGAATTGTTTTGGAATCCCTTCTTTTCGCCGGCCCGGTTTGTGCTTTGGCAGGGCTCATTTCAGCTGCCTTTCTGGCTGTTTCCAGCATTAATGGCCTTAG